>JAYVAS010000213.1:0-1954 GCA_043750895.1 Pseudomonadota bacterium | reverse complement strand
GCCATCTGGAGCGACGTCTACCTGCGCGCCTACATCGCCCCCGGGCCGTTCCCCTGGGACGGCTCGCTGATCGACGCCTCCGACTCCGGCCTCACGTGGCAGGCGCCATGGCTCCACAACGAGACATGGTGCCAGCACGTGGTGACCGGCGGGGACTTCGACGCCGACGGCATCAACGACGCGCTGTGTGATTCGTCGGATATTCCCTGGTACACAGCGGACGGCTACCTCCAGATGTTCTACGGTGGGCAGTTCGATGGGGCGTACACCGAGGCGACCTATTCTGGAACCTCCGCGTTCTACATCGACCTGTTGCCGGATTTGAATGGCGACGGGGCGAACGAGGTCGCGTTTGCTCCGAGCGGGGTCTACACCGCCCGGATCGTTGACGGACTCTTGCTCAGCGGCGGCGGGGAGGTCACGGACAGCACCATCGCCGAGATCCCATTCCAACGGCTCTCGCTAGAAGGCACGGCCGACCGCACCGGCGACGGGTTGCCGGACCTCCTCGTGGGCGCCGACGCTGACTTTCTCGGCTACTCTCACGGGGCCGTCTACTTGTTTGACGGGACTCTGACGGGCACTCTCGATCCGGAGCGGGCGACGGGATGTTGGGTCGGAAACCCCGACGGTTTGTACGTCGGTACCGGTCGCGACATCGATCTGGACGGGGATGGCGAAGCGGAAGTGCTGATTCAGGCGGTGTCGGACGGCGTCGGCGTTCAGTTGATCTCTCCCATCCCGACCCCGGTGTGGGCTCAGGACGCCGGCGACTGGGCGCTCCTGGGCGGGGACGCGCCCTACGTGGACTACGTCAGCCAGATGGGCAACATCGACGGCTCCCTCGGCGACGACCTCCTGCTCTCCTTCCCGAGCGACGACGCCGAAGAAGGAAACTACTACCTCTACTCGGGCTGGGACATCCCGTGGTTCGACACCCGCTACTGGCCCGAGCCGGAGTAGCTCCTCGAGATCGACCCCAACTGCCCACCCCTCACCCTCCGGAGTCCTCATGTTCCTCTTCCTCCTCACTCTCCTCGCCTGTCCCGCCTCGCCGCCCCCGGAGGAGACGGGCGCGCCGCCACCCGCGTTGGATGAAGCCCCGATGCCGCCAGCGCCGAGCTGACGGGCAGAGTGCCCCTCCTCCTGCTCCTCCTCGCCTGCCCCGATCCCAAGCCGGATCCGGCCCGGGATGACACCGGCACCCTCCCCGTCGACTCCACCGACACCGACACCGACGACACCGACGACTCCGGCCCCACTGTCCCGGACGACGACCTCGACGACGACGGCTACCCCGCCCCCGACGACTGCGACGACACCGACCCCGACGTGAACCCCGGCGCCGCCGAGGTGCCCGGCAACGGCGTAGACGACGACTGCGCCGGTGGTGACCTCCCCGACGCCGACCGCGACGGCCACGGTGACGCCGCGTTCGGCGGCGACGACTGCGACGACACGAGCGACTGGGTGTACCCCGGCGCCACCGAATGGTGTGACCCGATCGACCAGGACTGCGACGGCGAACCGTTGGCGGCCGGCGGGTGCGCGGGCCTGCAGGAGCCGCGGGCGTGGGCGGCCTTGGATCTCCAAGCCGGTACCGAGGCCGGCGGCGCGTTCGTGACACGGGATCAGGACGGGGATGGGACGTCGGACGTCGTTGCATGGACCGGTTTCGCCACCGCGTGGGACGTCGACGGCGAGGAGATCAGCCCGGCGTGGGCCATCTACACCTCAGACCACGTTGCCACGGCCCCGCACCCGTTCCCCGAGGGGGCGGCCCAGCTCCTGACCGCGCCGGCAGTGTCCCCCGCCTACTACCTGGACGCGGGCGATGTCACCGGGGACGGCGTGGCCGACTTCGCCATCTGGAGCGACGTCTACCTGCGCGCCTACATCGCCCCCGGGCCGTTCCCCTGGGACGGCTCGCTGATCGACGCCTCCGACTCCGGCC
>JAYVAS010000212.1:0-8000 GCA_043750895.1 Pseudomonadota bacterium | reverse complement strand
AGGCCGAGATCGACGCCTTCCTCGCCGCGGTGGGCAAGGAGAACATCCACGGGCACATCAGCATCCACAGCAACGGGCCGTGAGGCGCATGGTGTCGCCCTGACACTCGTGCAGGGCTACGGGTACGCCACCGGCAACACGGCCTCGAGGTCCGCGTCGGTCACCGTCCCCGACCCGCCGATCTCCTCGATGACCATCCCGGGGGAGATCAGCACGTAGGTGGGCCGTGAGCGGCCGGACGGATCGTAGAGCGGGTCGATGGTGTAGCCGGGATCCGCGAGCACCGGGAAGGTCAGGCCGAAGTAGCTCACCCACGAGGCCAGGTCGGTGACGTCCACCGGGTTGTAGCTGGCGTCGTCGCTCGCGATGGTGACCACCACGAGTCCGTAGGCCTCGTAGCGCGTGTAGTCCGCCTCCAGACCGGAGGCTGCCGCCTGGCAGGTGCCTCACCAGAATTCGGAGAAGTCCAGCAACACGGCGTGGTCGCAGAAGTCGTGGAGCCGCACGGTGTCGCCGTTCTGGTCGATCAGGGCGAAGTTGGTGGCGACGTCCCCCACCGCGTTCCCCGTCGCCACCACGGTGCTGCGGCACGCATCGATCGGCCAGCCGCCCACGTAGGGGTGATCGGTGTCGTCGGTGGGGTCGGTGTAGACCGAGACCTCCTCCCCGTCGTCGTAGCCGTCGCCGTCGGTGTCGGTCAGGCTGGGATCGGAGCCGTAGACGGTGCGCTCCTCGTAGTCGGTGAGGCCGTCCCCGTCGGAGTCGGTGGACGTGTCGGTGTCGGTATCGGTATCGGTATCGGTATCGGTATCGGTATCGGTATCGGTATCGGTATCGGTATCGGTATCGGTGTCCGTGTCGGAATCGGCATCGGCATCGGCATCCGTGTCGCTGTCAGAATCGGCGTCGGTGTCCGCATCGGTGTCGGTGTCGGCGTCGGCGTCCGTGACCGGGTCGGTCGCGGTGTCCTTGTCCGCATCAGGCTCGACCGGGCACCCGGGCAGGAACAGGAGAAGCAGGAACGGGAGCATGGATGGCCTCCTCGCTGTCGATGCCGGAGCCACGGTTCGGTTTCACACCGCGACCCAGCCGAGCGCAATTCGTTCGATCAGGATGTCCGACTTCCGCGCCGGCACGCTCGCCCGCACCACCTCGGGGTTCGCCAGCCGGGTCCCGATGGCCTCGGCCTCTGCCGCGAGCTCCGCTTCGAGCGCCGCCCGCGCCGCCGCAACCGCCTCGACGTCCTCCTCGGCCGCGCCAATGTCGCCGCGCTCCTTCATGGTTCGGGTGGCCGACTTGGCGGCCGTGGTCGCCTTGCTCACGTTGGATGCCGAGAAGGTCTTCTTCCCGAATAGCGCCCCCAGGAGGGTGGATCCGAAGGACAACGCGGCGTTCATCGTCGCCGCCGAGGCCTGCGCCTTCTCCTTGTCGACCCGGGCCTCGGCCTTCCGCTGCCGCTCTTCGAGGGCCGCCAGCTTGGGCGCAGCCTTGGCCTGGAGCGCCGCCACCGCGGCGTCGCGGGCCTCCCGACCGGCCAGACCGAGCCGGGCCCGGAAGTCCCCCACCGTCTCTCCAGGCCGGGCCGCCAGCTTCAGCGTCGGACACTGGTAGGTCTCCAGCGTGCGGTGGGCGTAGATCCACGCCGCTGCCCCCTTCTTCCACTCGGCCGCCGCCCCCTTCCGGCTCACGCCTGCCGGCAGCTCGCCGAACTCGGCGTCCCCGCCGGGGACCAGGGCCCCCGCGGGCTCGGCCGCCTGCCAGTCCACGGTGTCCTCCACCGGGGCGACCACCGCTACCTGCTCCCACAGGTCGACCCCCAACTTCGCATCCACGTAGTGGACCTTGGCGGCGGCGTACACGCGGGCGACCCGCGTGGCTCCGGTCCCGACGAAGACCTCCTCCAAGCCTACCGGCGGGATCGGCCGCGTCGCGGCGGTGACCACCACCGGCGTCGGCGCCGTCGGCGCGCGCGCCCGACCGGCCTGGAGGCGCTGCAACTGGTCCCGGGAGAGCGGCCCGCGCAGGTAGGACAGGCACCACCGGGACTGGAAGCGCACCGGCGCGCCGCGATGCACGTCGTGCAGCAGGAACACCCGGTTCCCCAGCGAGGAGAGCATCGTGTCGACGTCGGCGCGCCTGGCCCCTACCCCTTCGAGCCCGTCGAGGAGCCGCGCCTTGTCCCGCTCGGTCTGCAACCGGCCCACGAACCAGGTCCCGCAGTTGGACAACCCCTTGTAGTCCAGGTCGACCGGGTTCTGGGTGGCCAGCACCACGCCCACCCCGAAGGCCCGCGCTTGCTTGAGCAGCGTGAGCATGGGCGGCTTCGACGGCGGGTTGGCGGTAGGCGGGAAGTACCCGGCGATCTCGTCCATGAACAGGACCGCGCGCAGGCTGGAGGTGCCCGACTGGCGGCGCATCCACGCCACCATCTCGCTGAGCACGTTGCTCACGAAGAACATGCGCTCGCTGTCGGAGAGGTGGGCGATGGAGAGCACGCTGATGCGCGGCTTGCCGGCGGCCGTGTACAGCAGCTTCCCGATGTCCAGCGGCTCGCCCTCGCTCCAGGCCGCCGCCGACGGCGACGCGAGCAGGGCGTTCAGCGCCATCGCCAGCCCGAACCGCTCCTTGGCCGAGTAGAAGGACTCCAGGTCGAGCACCCCGATCTTGTCGAACGCCGGCTTCTGGATGGCGGGGATCAGCGACGCCAGGTCGAGATCCTGACCGGCCGCCCAGGCGTCCCCGAGGATGCGGGAGAGGAGCACGTGCTCTCGGCTGCGCATGGGGTCGGCTTCGATGCCGACCAGGGCCAGGAGCGAGGACACCGAGGTGGCGACGCGCTCGCGCAGCGTCTCGGCGTCGGCCCCGGTCGGGACCGCGAAGGAGCGGAGCAGGGCCAGCGGCAGCCCCGCCGACGAGCCGGGGGTGTAGACGGCGATGTCGACCGCCTCGCGGAACCGGGCGATCCGCGCCCCGTCCTGGTCCCAGCTCGCCAGACCGTCCGACCAGGTCTGCGCGGTGGCGGCGGCGTACTCGGGCACGCTCTTGCCCTTCCGGGCCGCCTCGTCCGGGTCGATCCACGGCTCGAAGTCACCGGCCTGCAGCTGCGGGAAGGTGAGCAGCAGGTTCCCGAGGTCGCCCTTGGGATCGATGACGATCGCGGGCACGCCGTCGATGGCGGCCTCTTCGAGCAGCGCGACGGCGAGACCGGTCTTGCCGCTGCCCGTCATCCCGACGACGACCGCGTGCGTCGTGAGGTCTTTGGATGCGTAGAGGAGCGGCTCCTTGCCCGTCTCCGCACCCTCGACCCCGCGCCCCAGATAGAACCAACCGAGCTTCTCGTAGTCATTCATGGCCACGCCGACGTAGCCCGTCGCCCGTGGACACGCGCGCCCCGCACGGGTAGGCCGGGAGGCCGGAGCGACGATGGACACCTGGACTCAGCTCACCCAGCGCCTGACGGAGTTGGACGCGCTCTCAAGCGCGATGTCCGTGTTGGAATGGGATCAACAGTGCTACCTGCCGCCCGGCGGGAGCGACTCCCGCGCCGGCCAGAGCGCGGTCCTCGGCCGAATCTTTCACGAGCGCTTCACCGACCCCGCGGTGGGGGACTGGCTGGCCGCGCTCGCCGAGTCGGACCTCGACGAGACGAAGCGGGCCGCCGTCACCCAGCTCCGGAGGAAGTACGTGCGGGCCACGGTGATCCCCGCGCGGCTGGTCGAGGACCTCGCGAAGGCGCGGGCCGAAGGTTTCAACACCTGGCTGGCCGCCAAGGCCAGCGGGGACTTCGCACCCTACCAGGCGCCGCTGCAGCGCCTGATCGACCTGGTACGGGAGCAGGCCTCGTTGTACGCCGCGGGCGCGGCCCACCCCTACGACGGCCTCCTCGAAGACTACGACCCCGGCTCGACCGTCGCCCAGCTCCGGCCGATGTTCGACCGCCTCGCCGTCGCGCTGAACACCCTGCTCCGCGCCGTGGACGGCCGCCCGCACCCGGGCGTCGACATCCCGGTGCTGGACGGAGAAGGACAACGCCGCCTCTCCGATCGGGTGCTCACCGACCTCGGCTTCGACCTCAAGCGGGGCCGGATCGACCTCGCCGAGCACCCCTTCTCCATCAACCTGGGCGTCGGCGACGTCCGCCTGACCACGCACGTCCACCCGGAGAACTTCCTCTCCACCCTCGGCGGCACCATCCACGAGTGTGGCCACGGCATGTACGAGCAGGGCCTCCCCGACCACCTGGCCGGCACCTGGCTCAACCGCGCCGCGGGCATGGGCATGCACGAGTCCCAATCGCGCTTCTGGGAGAACTTCATCGGCCGGTCCCTGCCCTTCTGCCGGTACCTGGTGCCCCGGATGCAGGGCATCTGGCCCAAGCTCGACCTCACCCCCGAGCAGCTCTTCGGCAGCGCCAACCGCGTGCAGCGCTCCCTCATCCGCATCTTCGCCGACGAGGCCACCTACAATCTGCACATCATCGTGCGCTTCAACCTCGAGGTCGCGGTCGTGGAGGGCAAGCTCGAAGCCCGCGACCTGCCCGAGGCGTGGAACACGATGTACCGGGACGTGGTCGGCGTCGCCGCCCCGGGGGACAAGGAGGGCGTGCTTCAGGACGTGCACTGGTCCAGCGGGCTCTTCGGCTACTTCCCGAGCTACACCATCGGGAATCTCTACGCCGCCAGCCTCGGCGCCAAGCTGGTGGAGGAGATGCCCGACATCTGGCGTAACGTCGAGCGGGGCGACTTCGCCGACATCCTCCAGTGGCTGCGCGCGCGCGTCCACACCAAGGGGGCCATCGCCGACGCGCCGGTGATCTTCGCGCAGGCCGTCGGAGACCGCGATCCGGTCGAGGACCTCGTGGCCCACCTGTGGAATCGCCAGGGCAAGCTGTATGGCGTCACGCGCCCGGCGTAGAATGCGCGGATGATCGCCCTGCTCGCCTCCGCCTCCGCCGCCACGCTCATCGTCGGATCGAGCAGCGCGGCCCAGTACGCCACCATCCAGGTCGCCGTCGCCAGCGCCCAATCGGGCGATGAGCTCGTGGTCGAGCCCGGCTCGTACACCGGCGGGATCGACCTCAACGGCAAATCGGTCACGCTTCGGAGCCGCGACGGCGCGGCGACGACGACAATCAGGGACGGCGCCTACGGCCTGATCTACCTGGACCAGGGCGAGAGCAACGTCGTCATCGACGGGTTCACCTTCCGCAACGCGTCCGGCGTCGGGGTGTTCGTCGAGTACGGATCGAGCGTGTCCATCCGGAACTCGACGTTCGAGGGTTGTGGATACGCCGGCACCTACGGCGGCGGCGTGGCCATCGGCACCGGCACGGTGAGTATCGAGGACTCGGTCTTCCGCGACAACACCGCCGGCTGGGGTGCGCACATCTTCTTTGGTGGCGGCTCGCTCGACGTGGTCCGCACCAGCTTCGACGGCGGCTCGGCCACCTACGGCGGCGCCGTCTACACGTACGGCGGCCCGGCGAGCTTCACCGCGAGCACGTTCACCGCCAACGCGTCGGCCAGCGGCGGGGGGGCGCTCTACGTCGCATACGGTGGCATCGTCGCGCTCACCGAGACCGAGGTCCGGAACAACTTCGCCGAGGCCTATCACGGGGGGGCCATCTACCTGGAGGGGGCCAACCTGCTCACGGTCGATGGCGGCGTGATCGCGGGAAACCAGATCACCACGTGGGAGTCAGGCTACCTCGGGGGCGCCATCGCCGCGCCGGGTGGGGCGACCATCACCCTCCGCAACACCGAGCTGAGCGAGAACACCGCCTACTACGGCGGCGCGATCTACGGCGTGGGCATGACGCTGACCCTCGACGGCGCCACCCTCCGTGACAACTACGCGTACTACGGCGGTGCCATCTTCGAGACCGGGACCGCCGCCACGAGTACGGGCACCCTCTGGGACAGCAACACCGTCTACTACAACGGCGGCGCCGTCTACTCGGGCGGGTCGTCCGCCTGGACGATCACCGGGGACACCTTCCGGGAGAACCTCGCGACCTACGGCGGCGGCGGCGCGATGATCATGAGCGCCGGCGGCCTCGGGTGCACGGACACCGCCTTCGAGCAGAACTACGCCTACAGCTACGGGGGCGCGCTCTACCTCTCCAGCCTCGGAACCACCGCGACCTTCACCCGCGGGAGCTTCGACCAGAACGAGGCCCAGTACGGGTACGGCGGCGCCCTCTACACCGAGTACTACAGCAGCGTCGCCACCGATGGGACCAGCTACACCCGCAACACCGCGGTCTCGGGCGGGTTGGGCCATCTCTACTACGGGTCGAGCTTCACCGGCTCGAACCTCGTCGCCGACGCCAACAGCGCCGACCAGGGTGCCGGAGCGGTCTACGTCACCGCGGGCGGGGTCCCCACCACCGCCTCGATCACGGCGAGTCAGTTCACCGACAACGCCTGCGAAGGGGACGCCGGAGCCATTCACCTCAGCGCCGTGCTTCAGGCGACCCTCCTCGACAACGTGCTGCTGCGGAATCGGGCCGGCGGCGAGGCCTTCGGCGGCGGGGTCCTGGTCCAGGACTCCGGCCGCACCGTCGCCCAGCGCAACCTCTTCGCGTTCAACGTCGCGCGATACGGCGGCGGGGCGTACGTTCAGGCCACCACCAACAGCGGGACCTGGACGAACAACGTGTTCATGGAGAACACCGCCGCCTACGGAGGCGCCGGCTGTGTCGCCGACGCCGCGGACGAGAGTTGGGTGAACAACACCTTCGTGGGCAACGCCGCCACCGAGGAGGGGGGCGGGCTCTGCATCGTGGACAGCGCGGTCGACCTCCGCGACAACCTGTACGCATGGACCAGCGACGGCGCCGCGGTCCACGTCTGGACGAGCGGGAAAGTGGGGCCGACCTTCGGCTACAACGCCTTCTACGAGAACACCGAGGGTGACGGCGGCGGAGACGCCGGTGACATCACGGCGGCGCCCGGCACGGTGCGCGGGGCCCCGCTCCTCGTGGCCTACAGCCACGACGGCACCGAGGAGAACGACCAACTCCAACCGCTGCGCGACTCACCCCTCGTCGACGCCGGTGATCCGGCGTTGCTCGACCCCGACGGGACCGTCGCCGACATCGGCGCCACCGGCGGTCCGGGCGCCTCCGCCGTCGACGCCGACCTCGACGGCTACCCCGCCTCCTCGGATTGTGACGACACCAACGCCCAGGTCAACCCGGATGCCTTCGAGACCTGGTACGACGGGGTCAACGCCGACTGCCGGGGCTGGTCCGACTTCGACCAGGACGGCGACGGGACCGAGGCCGAGAGCTACGGTGGCACCGACTGTGATGACACCGACCCCGCCGTCATCAGCGGGTGCGCGGGGGACTCCGGGAGCCCGGACCCCGACCGCCCCCCGGTGGACAACAAGGTGGGGGGAAGCTGCGGATGTGCGTCCGGCGGTGCCAACATGGGCGGGCTGGGCGGGCTGCTGGTGTTGGCGCTCGCGAGCGCTCGGCGCCGGAGGGCCTGACCAACGAGCTGGCTAAGGTTCGGCGAGCTCGGCGGCGCGCCCCTTCAGCGACAGCTCGATGGCATCCGCCACCGCCCGGACCCGCGCCGGCGCCCGGACCCCACGGTGGACCACCAGGTCCAGGGGCGAGGAGCCGAGATCCCCTCGGATCCGCTGGAGTTGGGCGTGGCGCCGGGCGAGGATCCCCGGGAGCGCCGCGACTCCCCACCCCGCGGCGCACGCCGCCGAAGCCGCCCCGAGGGTGCTGCAGCGGACCCGACGGGGCCGCTCGCGGAGGTGGGCCGACATCCACCGGGCGCCGAGCACGGCCGTGAGCTCGTCGCCATAGTCGATCACCGGCGCATCCCCGGCGCCACCCCCGTCGGCGATGTAGAGGCCCCAAGCCACGTCCCCGAGGTGGCGGCTCACCACCGGACTGCCAAGGAGGACCCCTCCGAAGGTGAGCGAGAGGTCCACCTCGCGCCGCTTCACCGAGGGTGTTGCCGACGCCCCAATCCCGCTCG
>JAYVAS010000211.1:0-5661 GCA_043750895.1 Pseudomonadota bacterium | reverse complement strand
CATGGCGGCACTATACCGCGACTCCCGTCAGCGGCACGCGCCGGGACCGCGACTCGTCCCCGTCGTCCATTCGACGGGAAACGTCCGCGCAACCTCCTGGTGATTTCGGTCGACACCACCCGCCGCGACCAGCTCGGGTACTTCACCGGCCTCGACACCACCCCCAACTTCGACACCTTCCCGGCAGAGTCCGTGGTGCTCTACGACCACCGTTCCTGCTCGTCCTGGACCGCACCCTCGGCGCTGGGCCGAGCTGGGTCTCGAGAAATGAGGGGTCTGACCCCCGGTCGGATCCATTTCAAACGGACAAAGCACGCCTTCTCGCGCTCCGGTCAGAACCACTCTCGGAGCGGCCTACGCGCGATCCAGGACGAACCTCGATTCATGCCGACAGGACCCCGCAGCTACCACCGACCCTGCAAATTCGTTGACCGTCGACCCTCGTGAACTACCGGCGTTTGACCATGTCGAATGGATCCGATCGGGGGTCAGACCCCTCTTGGATCCATTTACCGCTACGGCGTGCACTGGATGTCCAGGAGCGTCTCGACCCCGTCCACGATGGGGACGTGCAAGGTGGTGCCTTCGCTGGTGTAGTTCCCGGTGAGCAGGCGGCAGCGGTTCATGTCCGGGTGCTCGATGGTGATGTC
Source organism: Pseudomonadota bacterium (assembly GCA_043750895.1). GTDB lineage: Bacteria > Myxococcota_A > UBA796 > UBA796 > SXON01 > JAYVAS01. The sequence continues at coordinate 5,011 of JAYVAS010000211.1, read as the reverse complement.
GACCCAGCCGGCGTCCATGGCTCCCAACAGGAACCACCCCCCCGCCCCGGTGCCCGTCTGCGACGCGTAGGGCACGCTGTCGTCGTCGAAGTAGACGACGTCCACGCCCGAGCCCGGGGACACCGTGACCGAGGCCCCCTCGACGTAATCCCAGTTGGCGTCGACCACGTACGCACTGGCGTTCCCGGTGCCCGGCGCCGGCGGGTAGGCGTAGCCGGCCAGCCCGTAGACCTCCTCGTTGTAGGCCTCGGGGTAGACCGCGAGATCCCAGAGGAGGCCCAGGCGCTCCGGGCTGATCAGCAAGGTGCGCCGGCCGTGATCGGCGAGGTCGAAGCTGAGCGCGGCGTTGGTGTAGGCGGGCACGCACAGCGAGTACTGACCCCGAATCCCCGCGGTCGTACACTCCCCGTCGAGCGCGCAGATCGAGGTGTCGGCGGCGGATTCCAGCGCGTAGACCTCGCTGTAGGCGTACACGGTCCCGTCGACACGCACCTCGTCGTCGGCGCAGCCCGCGTTGTAGGGGTCCTCGAGCGGCCACTCCATCGCCCAGGCCTGGTCGACGAACACGATGCCATCGAACTGGTCGCGGAGGACGTGCCACCAACCGCCGAGCTCGTAGGGCTGGTCGTCGAAGAGGGAGTCCTCGACGGAGAGATCGACGAAGGCGTCCCCGGCCCCCAGGTCGTGGAGCATCCGCTCGGTCGACCGGGGGTCGTACGGGACGACCCGAGGCTCGTCCCACCCGTTCCAGCCGATGCGCACCTCGTAGCCGGTGAGCGCGAAGGGGCGGTAGGCGTCGCCGAGCGATGCGTGCAGGAGCGTCCCCATGTCCTCCCAGGTCCCCTCGCAGCCGCCCACGCCGGCCTCCCCCTCGGGATCGCCGTAGCGGCCGGTCAGGGCCGCGGTCTCGAAGCCGAGGTGGGCGTTGTGCGCCCAGATCACCGTCTTCGCGTCGGGGATCGTGAGGCGGTGGATCTCCTGGAGGGCATAGGCCATCGCGACGTCGCGCGCCTCGTACCCGGCCTCGCAGTCGGTGGTGAGGTAGACGGCCTCCTGCTGCCAGCCCAGGAGCCCGACCTGGGACACACGGGCCCACGCGAGGGCGTCCTCGGAGGTGGCGGCGACGAGCGCCGCTTCGTTGGTGTCGAAGTAGTCCGCGACGACCGCGAGGCCCGCCATGCACGCGGCGTTGTCCTCCGCGTCGACGCCGGTCACGTAGAGCTCGTCGTAGTCCGACGAAGCGAGGAAGCCGTTGTCGGTCCCCCGATCCACGCCGAGACAGGTGGAGATCCCCGCGCTCAGCGCGGCCGCGTCCGCCGGGGCGGCCTCGGCGAAGTAGGCATCGAGCAGCGGCCCGTCGTACCACGGCTGCTGGATGTCGAAGCCCCACATGGTCACCGGATCGTCGGCGTGCTCCTGGTTCCAGCCGCACATCCACTCCAACATGTCCCGAAGGGCGATGTCCTCCCACACCCAGAGGAAATCCTGGAGCGCGTCGTCCGACGACCCCTCGCAGGTGCGGACGTACGCCTGGGCCGCACTTACGTCGAACCAGGGTGACTCGTAGCCCACCGCCCGAAAGCCCTTCTCCTCGACCAGCGCCTTGAACAGGCGAAACTTGGCCTGCTGGTAGCCGCCCACGGTGTGGACCGTCTCCCCGAGACCGACGAATTGGGCGTCCCCGACCGCATCGAAGAAGGGAGTGAGGTCATCGGCCGGCAGGTCCTCGTCGAGGCCGTCCAGGGCCCAGACGCCGGGGGCAATCGTCTCCCGCGTTGCGGTCTCGTCGGGGGTGGCACCGTCGTCTTTTCCGGTGCACGCGAACAGCGTGGCGAGGAGGAGCATGCGGTTCCCTATCCGCCGGCGCGGCGCACGCCGATTACCTGCCATTACGGGAGTCGGGGCACGCGCTCCATGCGCCCTTGCCACGACGGCCGGATCGGGCCTTCCCGTCGTGCCCCCGTCCGCGCATCGTCCACGCCGGCGTGGCACGACCCTTGCTTTCCCTGTTCCCGAGGTTCACCCCCATGCTGCTCACCATCGCCCTTGCCCATGCCGACATCGCCATCGAACCGGTCTTCGAGATCACCGGCGTGAACGTCTACGCCGGCGAGGAGGGGGTCCCCGTGGACTTCCAGCCCACCGTCGCCTTCGACGCGCACGGGAGCGGAGACGCCACCGTGCTCCTCACCACCGAAGCGGGGGAGGTCGTCGCCACCGGAGACATCCAACTGTACAACGTGCCGGGCTGGCTCACGGTGGTGCCCGCCGCACCCCTGGCCGCCGACACCGCCTACGTCCTGACCATCATCCCCAGCGTCGCGGAGGAGCAGATCATCCCCTTCCAGACCGGCGACGGGACCGCCCTGGAGGCCCCGGTGCCGGTGCTCACCGACTCGGTGGACCTCCGCTGGAGCGCCAACGAGGTAGTCGGCGGCCCCGAAGTGGATCTCGGTCAGCCCGACAGCGTCGGGAACGTCGTCGGGCTCCTGGCCGAGGACGGCGGATTCGGCGGCGCCGCCTTCCCCAACGCCGGCGAGGATATCAAGGACGTCGACGTCCGGTTCCCGGCGAGCCATCGTCCCGCCCGCTTCTGCGCCACGCCGGTGGTGATCGACCGGGCCGGGCGACAGACGGTGGGCGAGGCGGCGTGCCTCCACGTGGAGACCATGTTCGGGTGCAGCTCCGCGCCCGGCTCCCTCGTCGGGGTCGGAATCGGGCTCGCGGTCGCGGCGGTCGCGGGGCGGCGTAAGGCGGGGTGAAGGCGCCAGCCGGCTGGCCGCTAACGGTCGACGAACGCCCGCCCCACCCGGACCCCCGCCGGCACCGCCGCCCCGTCCAACAGCGCGTCGGCCACCCAACGGGCCGTCAGCGGCGCCAGCAGGATGCCGTTGCGGAAGTGGCCGCTGGCCACGAAGACCCCGTCCACGTCGCCCACCAGCGGCAGGCCATCCGGCGTACCGGGGCGAAAACCCGACCAGGTCTCGAGGACCGTCGCGTCGGCGAGCCCGGGGAGCATTCCCGTGGCCACGTCGCCCAGGTGCCGTAGCCCCGCCAGCGTCACCCCTCGCGCGTAGCCGACCTCCTCCACCGTCGCGCCCACCAGCGTCCGCCCGTCCACCCGGGGCACGAGGTAGCCACCGGCACCGAACAGGACCGCCGAGGGCGGCGGAGGACCGCGTACCGCCATCATCTGCCCCCGCACCGGCCGCACCGGCAGGCGCTCCAACCCCGGCACCCGCGCCGTCCACGCCCCGGCACACACCACCACCCGCCCTTCGACCACCTGACCATCCGCCAGCCCCACGCGCTCGGGCGCCACCGCGACCACCTCGGAGCCCCCGCGCACCACCACCCCCGCCGCGACCGCGGCCGCGTGGACCGCGACCATCAACTTCCGGGGATCCACCGAGCCCTCTTCGGGGAGCCACCAGCCCCCCAGGGCCACTCCGACGGGCTCCCGCCGCCGAAGCTCCGCGGCGTCCAACCACACCGCGTCCACGTCGGGACGGGCCGCGTCCACGTCCTCTCCCGGCAACACCACCCGCACCACGCCGTTCCAGCGCAGGTCGACCGGGAGCGGCAGGCCCGCCGCCCAGTCCCGGTAGAGCGACAGGCTCTCCACGCCGATCACGCGCGCATCGGCGTTCCCGTGGGCCTCCATCCGGGGCGACAGGATACCGGCAGCCGCGCTCGACGCCTCCGCGCCCGGGACCACCTTCTCCAGCAGGGTGACCTGCGCCCCCCGCCGCGCCAGCTCCCGCGCCGTGGCGCACCCGAGCAGACCCCCGCCGACGATCACCACCGATTCAGACATCCCGGCGATGTAGCGATCCGGCGTCGATGCGGCCACGGTACAACGGACGAGGAGGCGCACCCGCCTGCCGCGGCGGCGTCAACTCACCGAGCCGTGAAAAACTGCCCGCGGCAGGGGGGGCTGCGGGGATGGGGAGAGCCGCCGCCAAGGCGCGTTATCCACGCGCCTTGGCCCCGCCGGCCGAAGCCTGCGGAGGGCGGCGGGTCGGCGGCGGTAGGGGAAGGGGCCGGCGAGGCCCTTTCCCCGTTTCGGATTAGACCCCCTCGACCGGAGGCAGCCATGTTCCTCTTCCTGCTCCCCCCCGCCCTCGCCGGCGTCCTGATCAACGAGGTCCTCTACGACCCGACGAGCAGCGACGACGGGCTGGAGTGGATCGAGATCTGCAACGACGGCGGCAGCCAGGACCTCACCGGGTGGACCCTCGAGACGGGCGGGTCGAGCTGGGGCGAGTGCTACACGCTGAGCGCCGGCTCCATCGCGGGCGGCGCGTACCTGCTCATCGGCTACGGCGGCACCACCTGGTCGGGCGCCTTCTCCCCCAACCTCCAGAACGGCGGGGACGCCGCCGACGGCGTGCGGCTGGTGGACGCCAGCGGTGTCGTGATCGACACCGTGCTCTACGACTCGCCCGACACCGCCGGGCTGGGAGACGACGGCGGCACCGCCACGTCGTTCGCCCCCGACGTCGGCGAGGGCAAGTCGATCGGCCGGTGGCCCGACTGCGTGGACACCGACGCGTCGGGGGACGACTTCCACGCCTACGACACGCCGTCTCCGGGCGCCATCAACCCGGAGCCCGCGGGCGGGACCACCGACACCGGCGGCACCACCGAGCCCGGGAACGCCGACTGCACCGGCTCTGAAGGGGTCACCATCAACGAGTTCTCTCCGCGCACCGACGTGGAGTTCGTGGAGATCTACACCGCCTCCGACGTCGACCTCTCCGGCTGGAGCATCGACTACGGCACCTCCTCGTTCAGCAAGCACGTCACCCTCCCGGCCGGCACCCTTCTCGCCGCCGGGGGCCACTACGTGGTGGGTTCAGCCGGGGCCCCGAAGTGTAAGGACCTCGAGGAGGACATGGACTTCGGCAACGCCACCTCGAGCGCGGACGCGGTGCGGATCAGCTGCAACGGCGCCGGGGTGGACACCGTGATCTATGGCCCCGAGGGGGACCCCAACGCCGACGGCTGG
>JAYVAS010000210.1:0-5016 GCA_043750895.1 Pseudomonadota bacterium | reverse complement strand
ATCGAGCACGCCGCGCAGTCTCACAAGGAAAAGCAGCAGACCGCACGACAGCACGGCTGAGCGCAGCCGATTGACTTGACGGCGGCCGAGTGGTCCGACATATTCGGCCGTCCCTGCCCGGGGTCTGTCTCCTGGGCCTCACCGGCCGTTGGCCACCGAAAGGAACGAACTCTCATGGCGCTCCAGAACTACTTCTTCACCAGCGAGTCCGTCGGCGAAGGCCATCCCGATAAGATGTGCGACCAGATCTCGGACGCGGTCCTCGACGCGTACCTCGCGGCCTACCCCCGCTCCCGCGTGGCCTGCGAGACCGCCACCAAGACCGGCTTCGTGATGCTCGCCGGCGAGATCACCGCGCCCGCCACCGTGAAGGTCGACTACCCCAAGATCGTGCGCAAGGTCGTCAACGACATCGGGTTCAACCACACCGACACCGGCTTCGACGGCAACACCTGCGGCATCCTGGTCGCGATCGAAGAGCAGTCCCCCCACATCTCCCAGGGCGTCTCCGAAGGCGAGGGGATGTACAAGGAGCAGGGCGCCGGCGATCAGGGGATGATGTTCGGCTACGCGATCAACGAGACCCCCGAGCTGATGCCCGCGACCATCCAGTACGCGCATCTCCTCATGGGCAAGCTCTCCGAGCTCCGCAAGACCCACGCCGAGTGGGCCTGGGTGCGCCCGGACTCCAAGTCCCAGGTCACCATCGAGTACCGGGACGGCAAGATCGCCCGCATCGACACCGTCGTCGTCTCCACGCAGCACGCGCCCCGGAACTACGCGGACATCCAGACCCAGATCATCGACGGGCTGATCAAGAAGGTCCTTCCGGCCCACCTGCTGGACAGCAACACCCGCTACTTCGTGAACCCCACCGGCAACTTCGAGATCGGCGGCCCGATGGGCGACTCCGGCCTCACCGGCCGCAAGATCATCGTGGACACCTACGGTGGTCACGGCGCGCACGGCGGCGGGGCCTTCTCCGGCAAGGACCCCTCGAAGGTGGACCGTTCGGCCGCCTACGTCGGCCGTTACATCGCCAAGAACCTCGTGGCCGCCGGCGCCTGTGATCGCGCCCTGGTCCAGCTCGCTTACGCCATCGGCGTCGCCGAGCCGGTGTCGGTCAACGTCGAGACCTTCGGCACCCACCACGCCGACGAAGAGAAGATCAACGCCTGCATCCGCGAGATCTTCCCGGTCAAGCCGGCGCAGCTGATCAAGCACCTCGACCTGCTCCGCCCGATCTACCAGAAGACGGCGGCGTACGGCCACTTCGGCCGGAACGACCCCGACTTCACCTGGGAGCGGGTTGATCTCGTCTCCGAGGTCAAGAGCTACCTGAAGATCTGAGCGATCGGGCCGTCCGCGCGGGGCTCCCCGGGGTGACCTGGGGGGCCCCGCTCTGCTTGGTCCGATCGCCTACCAGGAGCCCCATCTCGCGCTGGCGCGGCCCTACCCGTTGACTTAGAGGGTCGGTCGCCTTCCGGGCCTCCCGGGGGGATTGCAGAGGAGCACACATGGCAGAACACGCTGTCGGCGGCCACCAGAAGGGATTTGCGTTCACGTTGCGACGCGACGCCTGGTGGTTCGAACCACTTTGGACCGGCCTCGGCTTCCTCCTCTTCACGATCTTCGTGAACTGGGAGATGTTCCAAGGGAACCACTACTGGATCGGCGGCGCAGGCAACGGCTTCGGTGGCTACCTCTCGCCCTTCTACTCCCCGCTGGTGTTCGTCGATCCGGCCGCCGTCGGCAGCGCGCCGGTCGATCACGCGCTGTTCGGGGCGGCGCCCGGCTGGTGGCCGTGGTTCTTCCCGTCCCCCTCGGCGATGTTCATCCTGCCCTTCCCGCTCTCCTTTCGGCTCACCTGCTACTACTACCGGAAGTTCTACTACCGGTCGTACTTCTTCACCCCGCCCGCCTGTGCGGTGGGTCCGGCCAAGCAGCCCGGCCGCTACGAGGGCGAGCGCATGCTGCTCGTCTTCCAGAACCTCCACCGGTACGCGCTCTACGCCGGGGTGGTGTTCATCGTCATCCTCTCGTGGGATGCCTACATGGCCTTCTTCCGGGACGGCCAGTTCGGGGTCGGGGTGGGCAGCGTCATCCTGCTCATCAACCCCATCCTGCTCGGGACCTACACCTTCGGCTGCCACGCCTGGCGCCACCTGGTCGGTGGCAAGAAGGACTGCTTCTCCTGTGATCGGTTCGACGCCGGGAAGGGCAACACCGCTGCCTATCGGCGCTGGAGCCTCACCACCTGGCTCAACGAGCGCCACATGCTCTTCGCGTGGGTCTCGATGATCTGGGTGGCGTGGACCGGCATCTACATCCGGCTGGTCTCCATGGGGATCCTCCACGACTTCAACACCTGGGGGGCCTGAGATGCTCAAGCTCAGCGAAATGCAGAGGTTCGATCACGACGTGCTCGTGATCGGCGCGGGCGGTGCCGGCCTTCGGGCCGCCATCCAGACGTCGGACGCCGGCCTGAACACCGGGGTGGTCTGCAAGTCCCTGCTCGGCAAGGCGCACACGGTCATGGCCGAGGGCGGCATGGCCGCCGCGCTGGGCTACAAGGACAAGCGCGACAACTGGATGGTTCACTTCCGCGACACGATGTACGGCGGGAAGTTCCTGAACAATTGGAAGATGGCCCACCTGCACGCCACCCAGGCGCCGGACCGGGTCAAGGAGCTCGAGGATTGGGGCGCGGTCTTCGACCGGCTCCCCACCGGCCTCATCTCCCAGCGGAACTTCGGCGGGCACTACTACCCGCGGCTCGCGCACGTCGGGGACCGCACGGGCCTCGAGCTGATCCGCACCCTGCAGGACAAGGCGGTGCATTCGCCCGGCGTGGCAGTGCACATGGAATGCACCATCCTCGACCTGCTCAAGGATGGGGACCGCATCACCGGTGCGATCGGCTACTGGCGGCAGACGGGGCGGTTCGTGGTGTTCTACGCCAAGACCGTGATCCTCGCGACGGGGAGCATCGGCAAGGCGTGGCGCATCACCTCCAACTCGTGGGAGTCCACCGGGGACGGGGTCGCCCTCGCGTACGAGGCCGGCGCCGAGCTCATGGACATGGAGTTCACCCAGTTCCACCCCACCGGAATGGTGTGGCCGCCCTCGGTGCGCGGCACCCTGGTCACCGAGGGGGTGCGCGGGGACGGCGGCGTCTTGCGCAACAGCAAGGGCGAACGCTTCATGTTCAGCTACATCCCAGAGAACTACAAGGAGCGGACCGCGGGCGACGAAGCCGAGGCCGACCGTTGGCTGGCGGGTGACGAGACGGCGCGGCGGCCGCCTGAGCTGCTCACCCGCGACGTCGTGGCCCGGGCGATCAACACCGAAGTGAAGGCCGGGCGGGGTTCTCCGCACGGCGGCGTGTTCCTCGACATCGCGACCAAGCGGCCGGCCGAGTTCATCCGGAAGCGGCTCCCGTCGATGTACCACCAGTTCAAGGAACTGGCCGAGTTGGACATCACCAAGGAGCCGATGGAGGTCGGCCCCACGTTGCACTACGCGATGGGCGGCGTGCGCGTGCATCCGGAGACCCAGATGTGCAGCGTCCCTGGCCTCTTTGCGGCCGGCGAGGTCTCCGGTGGGATGCACGGAGCGAACCGCCTGGGCGGCAACTCCCTCTCGGATCTCATCGTCTTCGGCAAGCTCGCCGGGGACGGCGCGGCCGCGTACATCAAGGCGCTTCCGGCGGCACCCCAGATCAACGAAGCCCAGGTGCTGGCCAGCGTCCGGCGGGCCACCGACATCCTCAACCGGGAGTCGGGCGAGAACCCGTACGCCGTCCACGAGCAGCTCATGGACATGATGCAGGTCAACGTGGGCATCATCCGGCAGGGCGCCGAGCTCGCCTTCGCGGTGCAGGACATCCAGCGGCTCAAGGGTTTGAGCGCGAACGTCAAGGCCCACGGGGCGACCCAGTACAACGCGGGCTGGCACGAGGCGATCGACCTTCGGAACCTCATGATCGTCGCCGAAGCGGTGGCCCGGCACGCGTTGATGCGGACCGAGTCCCGTGGCGGTCACACGCGGGAGGACTTCCCGGGTGACTCGACCAACAAGGAGTGGGTGAAGTGGAACATCGTCTCCCGGAAGGGAGCGGACGGCCAGATGGTCGTCGAGAAGATCCCCCACGAAGACCCGCCTGCAGAGCTCCAGAAGATCCTGGACACCCAACCTGAACAATTGGAGGGTTGATCGATGTCCTCTCAGCGTACCTTTCGGATCTGGCGCGGCGACGCGGACGGCGGCGAGTTCAAGGAGTACACGATCGAGGCTGGGCCGGGGATGATGGTCCTCGACGGCATCCATCGCATTCAGGCCACCGAAGCGCAGGACCTCGCGGTCCGGTGGAACTGCAAGGCCGGCAAGTGCGGCTCCTGCTCCTGCGAGATCAACGGGAAGCCGCGGCTGTCCTGCATGACCCGCTTGAACCAGTTCGAGGAAGGCACCACCATCACGGTGCAGCCGATGAAGACCTTCCCGATCGTGAAGGACCTCGTCACCGACGTGAGCTGGAACTACGAGCAGAACAAGAAGATCCGGCCGTTGAAGCCCCGCCCCCGCGAGGCCGACGGCACGCACCGCATGCAGCAGGAAGACGTGGACCGGGTCCAGGAATTCCGGAAGTGCATCGAGTGTTATCTCTGTCAGGACGTGTGCCACGTCCTGCGGGATCAGGGTCGGAAGGACCAGTTCGTCGGCCCGCGCTTCATGATCCGCCTCGCGCAGCTCGAGATGCACCCGTTGGACACCGACGACCGCATCAAGGAGATCAAGGACGAGTACGGGTCGGGACTCTGCAACATCACCAAGTGCTGCACCGACGTGTGCCCCGAGCACATCCACATCACGGACAACGGCATCATCCCGCTGAAGGAGCGGGTGGTGGACGAGTTCTACGACCCGGTGATGATGCTGTGGCGGAAGCTCACCGGGAAGTAGGAAGGTCCCCCCGCGCCTTCTTCGCGGTCCCCGCGGGGCGTCCCCGGCCATCTG
>JAYVAS010000209.1:0-5728 GCA_043750895.1 Pseudomonadota bacterium | reverse complement strand
TTGACGTTATTTTGAGAATCGCGACGCTACGCGGGTCCGATGTGGTTCTTTCTCTACGCTGCCTGCACCGGCCTGAATCCCGCCAAGCCCGATGACTCCGCCGCCACCACCTCCAGCGCCTACCACCCGGCCGGCTACTCGGATCCGGCGGTCCACGGGAACGAGGCCAAACAACAGACCCAGGCCTGCACCGAGTGCCACGGGGCCGACCTGACCGGGGTCGCGGAGGCCGTGAGCTGTGACAGCTGTCATCCGGTCGAGTGGCGGACGGACTGCACCTTCTGCCACGGCGGCGGCGAGAACACCACGGGCGCGCCTCCGGTGGACATCGACGGCAGCACCGACGGCATCTCCTTTCCCGAGCACACCGCGCACGTCACCGAGACCATCCACACCGCCTTCGACTGCGTCCAGTGCCACACCCGGCCCGCCGACGTGCTGTCCGCCGGGCACCTCTTCGTCGCCGACACCACCGCGGGCGTCGCCGAGATGAACTTCCTCGACGGCCTCTCCCCCGCCGGCACCTACACCAGCGCGATGGGCTGCGACAACCTCTACTGCCACGGCAACGGCCAGGAGGGTGCCACCGGGTCGGTTCAGTCGGGCGACGCGTCGAGCTGTGCCATGTGCCACGCCGACGCGAACAGCGGGCGGGCCCTGTCAGGGCAACACGGGGAGCACGTGGGGCGCTACGAGTGCGAGGAGTGCCACAGCGCCACCGTGACCGGCAACACGACCATCTCTTCCCCGGCGAATCACGTGAACGGGGTCCGGGACCTCGTGCTGCCCGACGGCATCGTCTACGACAACGGGACCTGCGAGGGTGCCTGCCACGGCGAGAGCCATCGCGGCAGACGCTGGAACTGACGGACGCGCGGGATGGCTGGTCCGGGTAGCTAGAACGGCAGCCGTGCCCGGGTACGCTCGATGCCCGCCATCCACGCCGCGTAGTCGGGCGCGTCCTTCCAGAGATCGTTGAGCTCGGAGTCCCGCAGGACCCGCTCCAGTGCCCGCCCCGCCTTCCGCGCCAGGTGATTGGGGATCGCGCGCGCGGACGCGGCCACCCACGCCCGTGCGGCCTCCGGAAGCTCCGACACGTTGTGGTCGAGGCACGCAGCCACCACCTCGACGGCGGCGACCGCACGATTGGCGGTGTCGGCCTGGAGATACTCGACGTCCGAGAGGTCGGCGACCTCGCCCACCACGTCGACGAGGAGGGCCACGTCGGCCCCGCTCAGCTCGGCCACGAAGTCCATCGCGTCGTCATTCTGGAAAGAACCAAACCCGCTCGCACCCATGTGCTGCCTCCGCGGCGGAGCCTACCCCGTTTGGGGGCGGGCCGAGCCCCCCCTTCGCCCCACACCGGCCTAAACCCGACCCGAAACTTCCCGAATTCGAGTGGGTGTACCGCTCCCTGTTGTTGTTGCTGCCCCTGGTCCTGCCCGGACCGGAGCCGCCGGTGGATGTCGACCACGACACCTTCCTGGCGCCCGACGACTGCGACGAGCAAGACGTGCACGTGCATCCACACGCGCCTGAGCGGGCCAACGGCCGTGACGACGATTGTAACGGCCTGGTCGACGACGATGTCTGGACCGGGGGCACGTTCGCGCGCCGGCCGCCCGTCGCGCCGACCCCCCTGGCGGCGCCGATCGCCGCCTGGACCTTCCGATCGGGGGGCGGGGACGTGGTGTACGACGCCGGTGCGCTGGGCCTCGACGGTCGGGTACGCGGCGGTCGCTGGACCGACGCCGGGCTGGCCCTCGACGGCGGGTGGGTCAGCTTCGACCACCCTGAGCTGCGAAGCGGCCGGGGACGGTTCGTGGTCCGGTTCCGCACCGACCGCGGGGGCGCGCTGCTGAGCTGCGGCGAAGAGGGCTTCTCGCTGGTCGTCGGGGACGGCCTGGTGGTCGAGGTCGCGGGTCGGCGTTGGGCGGGTGCGCTGGATGTGCGCGACGGGGAGTGGCACGAGGTCGAGTTGGCCCTGGAGCCCGTGGTGGAGCTGGTGGTCGACGACGTGCTGCTGCTCGCGGTGGAGGGGGAGAGCCCGCGGTTCGACGGGGCGCCGCTGGTGATGGGGGCCGCCGTCCGCGCCGACGGGATCGCGGACCGCTTCTACGGTGAGATCGCCGAGGCGCGGCTCGAACAGTGATGGGATCAGGCGGGGAGCCTCGTTGCCTCGTTTCTTGGTTAGGCCGCCGTGCATGCTCCCCGTCGGCCAGTCAGGCATCCGTCTCCGCGAGGCCCTGGTGGCGGGGGATGTCGCGGCGGCGGTGGAGGTTGTCCCGGCGCTCGACGTCGCGCATCGGGTCGAGCTGCTGCTGGGTGCGGCGCTCCGGGACGCCCGCGACGGCTTCGCCGCGGCGCGGTGCTATCTGGAAGGGGACTGGGCGGCGCTGTGCGCGCGACTCGCCGATCCCGCGCCCGATCTGCGCTACGACCACGCGGCCGCCGCCTATGTGGCGGCGGGTCAGGCGCCCTCGGAGTGGCGGGCGGACGGGCTGCCGCTCGGGGATCGAGACGTCCGATCGGGACTGCCCGACTTCCGGGTGGCGGCGGCGTTGCGCGCCGGGGTGGGTGGGCTCACGCTGGTCGACACCTTCGCGGACCTGCCGCTTCACCCGGCGGTCTCCCACTACTACCGGATCGGCAGCCTGCACGCGTTGGGGTGCCGCCCGCTGTTGATCCTGGCGATGACCGCGGGGCCGTTTCAAGGATAAGGGGGCGCCCCTTCTTGGAGACTTCATGCCCCGTGGCACCTTCTTCTCCGACTTCGTGGTCGGTCACCGTTACCTTTCGGGCGGGCGCACCGTCACCGAGTCCGACGTCGTCCTCTTCGCCGGGCTCTCGGGCGACTACAACCCGCTCCACACCGACGCCACCTTCGCCGCGCAGACGCCCTTCAAGCAGCGCATCGCCCACGGCATGCTCAGCACCTCGATCTCCACCGGGCTGGGCCAGACCCTCGGCATCTTCGAGGGCACCACCATCGCGCTCATGAGCCAGACCTTCCACTACAAGGCGCCGGTCTTCTTCGGCGACACCATCCGCCTGGCGCTCACGGTGGACTCCGCCACGCCCTCCTCGAAGGGCGGGAAGGGGGTCATCGTGTTCAGCAGCGAGATCCTCAAGCAGGACGACAGCGTCGTGAACGTCGGCACGTGGACGGTGATGTTCGCGGATCGCCCTTGAACCGACGGCCGGCCGCCCGGCGGAAGGACGAGGCGGAGGCAGTCGTCCTCTCGCCGGGGCTCGTCCGCCTCGATCGGTGGCTGGTGGCGGCGCGCTGCTTCAAGACGCGGCCCGACGCGCAGGAAGCCTGCGACGGCGGTCACGTCAAGGTGAACGAGCGGATGGGCGAGTCCGGCCGCCACCTGAAGATCGGGGATCGGGTGGAGGTCTGGAAGGCCGACGCGCGGCGCGTGTACCGGGTGCGGGAGCTCGCCGAACGGCGGGGCACGGCCGAGCAGGCGCGCCTCCTCTACGAGGACCTGACCCCCCCGCCTACCCCGGAGGTCGGCCCGGTGGCCGATCGGGACCGCGGTGAGGGCCGCCCCACCAAGCGGGACGCCCGCGAGATCCGGAGGCTCAAGCTGGGATTGGAGTGAGGTCGTGGACGGGTGTCAGGCCCCCCCCGCCACCCGGGCCGCCGCCTCCGACAGGGTCACCGGCCACGGCTCGGGTGCGGTGAGCCGCCGAACCCCGGCCGGCAGTCCCGCGACCGAGCGCGCCCGACAGGCGCGGGCTTCGACGGCGGTGGGGAGCGGGCGCACGGGCTTGCCCTCGGCCCACACCCGTTGCAGGAGCGGGGTCCCGGGCATGCCTCGCTCGCGATCGAGACAGACGAGATCGCCTTCGGCCGCCCGGTAGACCTGTTTGCTCCCCGGCCAGGCCGCGCCGCCGGAGTGACGCACCGGGACGGCGCGCGCGCCGACCTGTCGCTCGGCGATCCGGAACGCCATCCCCAGGTTGTGGTCGTCGACCGAGGCCAGGGAGCGGCCGACGGCGAACAGCTGGATGGGCGCGTCGGCCCGTACGAGGGCCTGGATGCGGTGTTCGTCGAGCTGGCCGGAGCCCAGGATGCGGGTGTGCGTCATACCGAGGCGATCGAGGGCCGCGCGCACCTTCCGGGAGGTCTGATCGAGGTCGGGATGGTCGACCCGCACCGTGTGGACCTCCGAGGCGAAGGGGCGGTACCGGGCCAGTCCGCCCACCGGGTCGTCGTCAGGCAGGTTGAGGTGGCAGAGGTCGGGGAAGTGCAGGCGGTAGGCGTCGAGCGCCAGCCTCTCGTCGCCGTAGGCGGCGAGGAAGGTGTCGGACATCGTGCCCATGGCGGTGACGCCGTACTCAGCCGCCGCCAGGGCGTTGGTCGTTGCGGACACGCCACCGACGATCGCGGCGCGGCTGGCGAGGAGCGCGGCCTCCGGTCCCGCCGCGCGCCGACTCCCGAAGTCGAGCACCGGGCGCCCCTCGGCCGCCTCCACCATGCGCGCCACGCGGGACGCGATGGCCGACGACGCCCCCAGGATCTGGATCACCCGGGTCTCGATCAGGGTGCACTGGATCAGCGGGGCGGTGATGCGCAGCATCGGCTCGTGCGGGAACATCACCGTGCCCTCCGGCACGGCCCAGACCTCTCCGTCGAAGCGGAACCGGAGGAGGGACTCGAAGAAGGCCGGCTCGATCCGCGCGAAGACCGGGTCGGTGCGTAGGCGGGCCACCTCGTCCTCGGAGAAGCGCAGCCCCTCGAGCTGCTGGAGCAGGGGCGCGAGCCCGGCGGCGACGTAGTACCCGTGCCCGGCGGGGAGCCCGCGGGCGTAGAGGTCGAAGGTCGCCTCGCTCCACAGCCCGTCGGCGTGGTAGGTGGCGGCGAGCACGAGCTGGTAGTACTCGGCCTGGGTTCCGAAAGTCATGAAAGCAGGGCGATCCACATCAGCCTCCGGTGCGCGCACGGTCGCCGTGAACGGCTACAGCGCGCGTTGGCTACGTCAGGGATTTCCCTGGGTTTATACCGCGGAGGTGGTGGGGCCGGCGCCCCGCCCCGGAACCGAGGTGGGGCTGATGGGGCCCGATCGTACGCCGCTGGGGTCGGGAATTGCCGACGAGGGCTGGATCGCCGTGCGGCGTTTCCGCGCCGACGCCGGACCCGTGGCCGACGTGCTCGCGGCGCGCGTGACCGATGCCTGGGACACCCGACGGGGGGCACTTCCCCCCGAGACCACCGCGTGGCGATGGATCCACGCCGAGAACGACGCGCTCCCCGGCATCCGGGTGGACGTGTGGGGCGAACACCTCGTGGTGTCCTTGGACTCGCCGTCCTTGTGCGTTCTGCTGGATCCGCTGATCGACAGCCTCGTGCGGCATGCCCCCGCTCAGAGCGTCCACGTCGGCTGGCGCCCCGAGGGGCGTGACCCCCGGGTGTTCCCCGAAGCGCCGGGGTGCGTGCGGGGCACCGCACCGGGGGTGGTCGAGGTCTCCGAGCGGGGCCGACGGTTCCTGGTCGAGCCGGCCGCACGGAAGGACATCGGGCTGTTTCCGGACATGCGCGACAACCGGGCCTGGTTGGATCCGTACTGGCAGGACCGGGACGTGCTCAACCTGTTCGCCTACACCGGCGCCTTCTCGGTGTTCGCCGCGCACGGGGGCGCCCGGGTGGTGACGGTGGACCTCTCGAAGCCGGCGCTGGCGCGTGCGCGCGAGAACCTCCTGCTGAACGCGCTCGATCCGG
>JAYVAS010000208.1:0-5096 GCA_043750895.1 Pseudomonadota bacterium | reverse complement strand
AGGCGGCGGCGCCCACCTGCCGGTTGTCGTAGCCGTCCAGTGTTCCCTGCTCGAACACCACCGCGAGCGGCCCCGCGGCCGGGTAGGGGCGGCAGGCGTGGAGGTTGGGGAAGTTGGTGGGGAAGCGGTCGTCTCCGACCTGATAAACGCTTCCCACGACTTGCGGCCCGTCCCACACCAGGCTGGTCCCGGTGCGACCGCCGCCCAAGAAGGGGCCGGGCGCGCGGCTCACGGTGGGCCCCGCGGTGACCCCGCCGCTGGTGTCGGGCGCCTGGGCCCAGACCACGTCGATGGTGGCGCCTTCGTCCGTCGCCCGCCTACCTCCGGCGTGGGTGTAGGCCACCACGAAGGTCCCGTCCTCCTGCGCGCACACGCAGGGGTCCCGGGCGCTGTCCCGCCCGGTGATCGACACCTCCCCGGCGGGGGCGTAGCGGAAGCCGTTCGCCCGTAGATCGTCCTGCTCGACCACGTGCCCCATGATCCGGCTGGTGGCGGGATCGGTCGCGTTGTCCTGCAGTTCGTACACCACGCAGAACCACACCGTCGCGGTGCCGTTGGGGTCGGGCCACGGTGCGGGGGACCACGGGTCGAAGACGTGACTCCGCCCCAGCCCCGGCGGCTGAAGCACCCGGCTCGCGTTGTTCCCCGGCAACTCCTGCCACCGGGCCCCCGGCGCCCGCCCGGGGGTGGTCTGCCGCACGTGATCCACCGAGGGGAAGTCCACGTCCTCCGCGTCGGCGTTCTCCGACACGCGGGTCGGCGCCGACCACGCCCCGTCGCTGGAGTCGAAGTGGCTGGCGTAGATCGCGGACACGCCGGTCGCGGTCGCCACCCGGAACACCAGCAGGATCGACGCTTCGTCGGTGACGGTGAGCGCCGGCACCGACCAGACGAGGATGGCCAGATTGGTGCCGTCGTCAGCCCGGTTCGGGATGGACTCCGCCACCCACCCGCCCCGGGAACGGAACACCGAGATCCCTCCGAGCGCCGTGTTCACCGCGAACGCCAGCTCGGCGCCGGTGGGGGACACCCCCAGGCACGGCCGGGCGCGGGCGAGCGCCGCCCCGCTCGTGACCGTGCTCCAGACGGACCCGTCGAACCGCACCAACTGCACCGTGCCCGCCGTGTCCACGTACACCGCGTGCGGGGCGCCGTCCCAGAAGGTGCCCCAGCGGGCGCTGTTGAATGGCAGGCCGATCTCCCCGCTCCCCGGGGCGTAGATGTCGGTGGGGGCGCCCCAGGCGATCGGGTTGGTGAGGTAGGACGGCGGCGGCGGGGCGCTGGGCCGCTCCACCAGGTGGGCCCCCCATCCCTTCGGCGCGTTGCCGTAGATCCCGCGCCACCCGCCCCCGGGGCCGGCCGCGCGCTGCATCCGCCGCCCCTCCGCCTGGCCCGCCGCGATCGCCCGTATGCCTGCCCGCGCCGGGTGGTCGAACGGGAGGGCCCGCCACCAGTCGCCGTTCACTTGCGCACGCCGAGGATCGCCTGGAGCACCACCGGGCCCGGGGTGCTGCCGACGCTCAACGCGCAGGCGATGCCGAACTGCACCCAGAAGTCCGAGGCGGTCAGGGCCTGGGCGATCTCCGCGGTGCAGCCCTCCCCGAGCGTGGCGCGCCAGGTCGACGGCTCCGCCGCGAGCGTGGCCCAGCTCCCCATGGTGGCCGGCGATGTCGCCCCGGCCCGCCAGGCGATCTTCCACCCCGCGTGCCCGCCCACGCTCTCCAGCAGGAACGCGAGCCGGAGCTTGCTGAAAGCGATGGCCGGGAGCGGCTCGCCGATCGCGACGTACCCGGGGGTGCTGCTGGTCACCAGGGTGTCGATGCGCGTCGACCCGATCACCTGCCCCTGGGGGACGAACGCCGCCTGGAGGCCGACGTCCGCCTGCGCGAGGCCGGCCGCCGCCGCCTTCACCGCCACCCCGAAGCGGATCCAGAACTTCGAGGCGACCGCGCTGGTGAGCGGGTATGCCGCGGCGCTCTTCTCGCCCGCGCCCGTCAACGTCGTGCCGGTCAACAGCACCGGCGTGTCGGGTTGTCGGTGCGGAAGGTGGCCGTCTGGTACACGGGCACGCAGTTCGGGTTCACCGGGCCGACGCCCCGCGCGAGCCACCAGAGCTGGGCGGCGTCCATTCCGGGGGTGGGGTAGAAGGGGGTGGTCCACCGGTAGATATCGTCAGAAGCCAAGGATGTTTCTACCCTTTCTGTAGTCGGGGGGGGTGAGGGTGTAGAGGGCCATGCGGACGCTCCCTGGGTGTTGGCGACGGTGACTTCCGTCGACAGGAGGAGTGTAGCGCGGGTTCGGGGGGAGGCGCTATCCCGTCGGGGGAGGGTTGAAAGGAGGTGAAATCTAGGGCGCGGCACCGGGGAGGATCGACACCACCCCGGCATCGTCGGCGTCGCCGTCCGCGAAGGGGCTGCCGAGGATCAGGTCCACGATGCCGTCGCCCGTCAGGTCGGCGGCGGTCTGGGCGTACCCGGTCGACCAGTTCGCGGCGTCCCCGTAGAAGGTCGCCGTCGCGTCCTCGGGCGTGAGCGTGCCCGAGACGCCGCCGTAGTAGAGGAACGCGGACCCGGCGTTGGCCGCGTAGCGGGCGAGGTAGGGTCCCCCGAGTAGCAGCTCCCCGCGGCCGTCGCCATCGAGGTCGCCCGGGAGGTCCACGCCCGCGCCGAGGCCGGTGAAGCCCTCCGAACCGGTGATGGTGGCCTCGGCGAACAGGAGATCCGTGGCGCCGGCGGCGATCGGGCCGACCACCGCCACCTGTCCGGTGTACTCGGAGCCGGAGGTGCCGGTGTTGTACTCGGGGTTCCCGACGACGAGGTCGTTGCTGCCGTCTCCGTCCAGGTCCGAGCCGCCGGCGAAGCTGTTCGGGAACTCCCCGATGGTGCTCGCCCGCTGCCAGGTGAGCGTGGCGTACGCGTCGGTGGAGATGACGACGCCGTCGAGCGGCCCCGCGAACACGACGACGCCCATCGCGATGGTCGCGCCCAGGTCGTCGATGCCATCGCCGTTGACGTCTCCGAGCCGGCTGACGACCCCGCCGAGCACGGTGGAGCCGGTTCCGTAGATGCGCACGTCGGCGTCGCCCAACGACCCGCCGGCCCCCCGTGCGGCCGAGAGCACGTAGACGGCCCCGCCGCCGGTGGCGTAGTACGCGCTCACGCGGGCGCCGATCCCGGCGTCGTGGAGGCCGTCGCCGTCGACGTCGCCCACGTCGGCCACGCTGCACCCGGCGTAGTCCAGGTTGGCCTCGCCCGCCCAGGTGGTGCCTTCGGACGCCGAGACCGCACCGGACGGGCTCTCGTGGAAGACGTACGCGGCCCCGGTCCCGCCCTGGTCGTGGAAGGTGCCGATGATGATTTCGTCCACGCCGTCCCCGTCGGTGTCAGGGATGGAGGCCACCGACCGACCAAAACGACCCCAGTCCACCTCGTCCGCGTAGATGGTGTCCGCGGTCGAAAGCGGGGCGTCGGCCGTGATCGGACCCGACACCCGGTACACCGCCCCCCCGTGGTCCGCGCCCTCATCGGCCTGGTGCGCGCTCACGAGCAGGTCCGTCACGCCGTCCCCGTCGAAGTCCCCCGTGGCGAGGTCGTAGCCGGCGCCCGAGTTGTAGCGCTGCCCGCTGAGCTGGATGCCCACGGGCAAGCGGGTCTCGCCCACCCAACGCGCCGCAGGCTCCACGTCGGTGTCGGCGTCGGAATCGGAGTCGGCGTCGGTGTCGGAATCGGCGTCGGTGTCCGAGTCGGCGTCCGTGTCGGTGTCCGCGTCGGAATCCCCGTCGGTGTCGGTGTCCGCGTCGCTCTCGCAGTCCGGCGACCCGGCGCAGCCGTCGTCGTTGCAGTCGAAGAGGCCGTCCACGTCGTTGTCGGCGGCGTCCGAGCAGTCGCCCGCATCGCTGCCTTCGATCCGTGCGGGGGGGCAGGCGAGGAGGAGGACGAGGAGGTGGAACATGGGATTCCCGGCGGTTCGAGGCGCTATCGTGACGCGGGAGTGGTTGCCATCGCCGAACCGACACCCGACCGGTGACGGCTCCGAACCTCGGTGACAATCCCCGCCTGTCGTGTCACCCATATGGACGCCCGAGCCCCTGCCGGGCGGGTCCGGGACCCGCGGTTTGTGACGCCGGGTCCTCGGCCGTCGCACACGGTTGCCAGACCGTCGTTTGGGTGACCGAAACGTCCCAGAGGCTCCCCGCACCCGTCGCCGTCCTCCCGATAACGCAAGGGGCACTTCGAGGTCACCCATGCATCGCTCGGTTCTCGGGCTCGCGCCCCTGTTCGGTCTGCTGACTCTGTTCGCGTGTGAGGGTACGGTGGGTCCCAAGGGAGACCCCGGTTCGGATGGCGCCGCCGGCGTGGATGGCGCGGACGGGAGCGCCGGTGCGGATGGCGCCGATGGTGCGGACGGTGCGGATGGTGACGACGGCGCGGATGGTGATGACGGCGCGGATGGCGACGACGGTGCGGATGGCAACGACGGTGCGGATGGCGACGACGGTGCGGATGGCGCGGACGGCGACCCGGCGCTCGATCCCGACGTGCCCCTCTCGAGCGTGGTTGCCCTCCGCCTCGCCGACAACCTCGACACCGACACCGACAACCTCGCCGACTTCGTGAAGGCCCAGGTGGCGCAGTACGCCGAAGGCACCATCGACCCCCTGCTGCAGTTCCCGCTCGCGCCCGCCACGACCGACAGCGTGCGGAGCCTCGCCGGCACCGGGTCCAACGTGGTGGTGAGCTGGCTCGACCCGCTCACCTACACCGAGGACGCCAGCGCGCCTCATTTCGGTGCCAACGCGGACTACATCGCCTACTTCGGCGACGGGTGGGACGACGTGGCGACCAACGCGCCGCAGTGGAATGGCAGTGGCACCGAAGCGTGGATCTGGGTGAACCACGAGTACGTGTCCAACGCCAACGCCACCCCCACCTCGGCTCCCACCGGCCAGTACCACGACCTCGCGCGCTGGCTCCGCTACCAGGGCGAGCTCAGCAACGACGTCGATGCCTCCACCTGGGCGCAGTCGGATGTGGACACGCTGATCGAGTGGGGCAAACGCCAGGTCGGCGGCTCGTGGATCCGGATCGTCCAGGACC
>JAYVAS010000207.1:0-12037 GCA_043750895.1 Pseudomonadota bacterium | reverse complement strand
CTTCTCGGCGTCGCCGTCGAAGCGCACCAACGAGAAGTCCGTCTCCACCAGGCCGGCGTTCACCTCGGTGACCCGGATGGGACGACCGAGCAGCTCGGCGCGGAGCGCCTTGGTGATGGCGCGCACCGCGGCCTTGGAGCCGCAGTAGCCGCCCCCGTTGGGGTAGAAGTCGAAGCCGGCGATGGAGCCCATGTTGACGATGTGAGCGTGGGGCTCGCGGGACAGGATGGGGAGGATGGCCTGGGTGGTGTGGAGCAGGCCGAAGACGTTGGTCTCGAACATCTCGCGCCAGTGCGCTTCGTCGGCGGTTTCCACCGGGTCCAGGCCCCGCGAGAGCCCCGCGTTGTTGACGAGCACCGAAGCAGCGGGAATCGCAGCGGCGAAGGCGGCGACCGAGGCCACGTCGTTCACGTCGAGGGGGTGGGCGGTGCCGCCCAGCTCGGCGGCGAGGGCCTCCACGCGGTCCACCCGGCGCGCGCCGAGGATGACGTGGTAGCCGAGACCGGCGAGGGCGCGAGCGGTGGCGGCGCCGATCCCGGCGGAGGCGCCGGTGATCACGGCGGTACGGGTGGGGTTGGACATCGGCGGGGCTTAGCGCATGCACCGGCGTCCCGGGAGTTTTGGCCCGTGCCACACCGCCCCTCCGTGTGCGCACCAACCCCCTCCCCCCGCCACCTTCACCCGGTACATCGCGGCGTCGGCGTAGGCGAGCAGCGCCCCGGGCACCTGGCCGTCCTCGGGGCAGCCGGCCAGGCCGACACTGGCACCGATGGCCATCTCCTCCCCCCGGATCACGAACGGGCGCGCGAGGGAGCGCACGATCGTCTCGGCGAGCGCCGGCGCGTAGAGCGCGTCGACCAGCGCGTCCTGCATCAGGACGGCGAACTCGTCTCCGCCGAGACGGGCGACCATGTCGCTCCCGCTCACGCACGCGCGTAACCGGCGAGCGACGGCTTGGAGCAGGCCGTCCCCCTTGAGGTGGCCGAAGCGGTCGTTGACCGCCTTGAACCCATCGAGATCGACGAACGCCACCGCGGACCGGCGCCCGGCGATCGCGCCCTCTCGCACCGCCTTGTGCAACGCGTCCAGGAAGTGCATCCGGTTGGGAAGGCCGGTGAGGTCGTCATGAAGCGCCTGGTGCTCCCGCCTGCGGTCAGCCCGGCGGCGCTCGGTCACGTCGTGCTGGACGCCGACGAAGTGGGTGGGCTCCCCGCCGTCGATCAGCGGGGTGATCACCTCCTCCACCTCGTAGACCGTGCCGTCCCGGCGCCGGTTCACGAGCTCGCCCCGCCACACCGTCCCCGAGCGGATCGTCCCCCACAAGTGGCGGTAGAACGCGGCGTCCTGCACCCCCGACTTCAAGATCGCCGGGGACTCTCCGCGCAGCACCTCGGCGCCGTACCCGGTCACCCGACAGAACGCGTCGTTCGTCCACAGAATCGTGCCCCTCCGGTCGGTCACGACGACCGGGGCCTCGATCGTGGCGAGCACCCTGGAGAGGAGCGCATGATCCACGTGGAACTCGGCAGGCTTGTCAGCCATGAACCTATCTTCTACACGCTCCTCCGGCCGATCGGATTCGGGCGTCGGTCAGGGGGTGGATGCCGCCGGCTCGCAGCGTCCCGGATCCATCAAAAACCCCCCCACCCCCGCCCCGCCGCGGCGTCGTCCTCGACCAACTGCCTGCAGCGCCGGTCGGTCCGCCCGTCGGAGTTCTCGCCCCGCTGGAAGTCCTGGGGGTACTGCTCGGCGGTCTGCGGAATCCGCCACGACGCGACCGGAGAGAGCCAGCTCGGCAGCACCCCGAGCACCAGGAGCCCGAGCAGGGCCACCGCCCCGGGAAACCGGAACCGCTCCGGAATCGCCTTCCCCGTCCGCGTCCCCGCCACCGCTGCGGCCGTCCCCAACAGCACCGGCAAGCCGCCGAAGGCCACCGCGAGGTAACGCGGGTGGGTCAGCACCAGCGCCGCGGTGGGGAGCGACACCAGGTAGGGCACGAGCGGACCGACCAGCGCCAGCGCCGACCAGGGGCGACGCGCCACCCCGACCAGGGACAGGAGGGCCGCCCCGATGGCGACGCCCAGCCACGGAGTGACGTGGTTCATCCGGAAGTACTTCGCCTCCCCGAACTGGGACGCCTCGGCCGGGATCAACGACGCGTACGCGGCCGCCGCGGCCAGCGCCTGCGGCACCTCCTGCGGCGGCGACCGACCCCACAGGAAGTCGTCTTCGGGACGGACCTCGGGGAGCTGCGGCTGGGGCGCGTTGACCTTCATGATCACGTCGCGGACGAAGGCCTCGGTCTGGTTGGACAGGCCCGGGGCGTCGACGGCGGTGATGGCGTGGCCGATCCACCACGAGGCCACCACCGGCGCGACGAGCAGGCCGAGCCGCACCGGGATCCAGCGCCAGGGCGCGACGACCGCCGCCAGCCCCGCGACCCCGAGGGCCGCGAGCGCCCAGTAGAGCCCGCGCACGTCGGTCAACAACACCAGGCCGCTCCCCACCCCCGCCGCGAACAACGCCCACCCGGTGCGGAACCGGACCGCGACCGCCGCCGTCGCCGCGCACCACGCAGACGCCGCCACGCTCTCCGGGTAGAAGGTCACCGTGCGGGACAACAGGACCAGGGGCGCCACGGCGCCGCCCAGCACCACCGTCGCCACCCCGCCGAAGCGCCCGTACACCGCCCGCCCCCACAGGTACAACGCGCTCCCGATCAGGCCCAGGCTCACCCCCGCCGCCACGGCGAGGCCCCCGATCACCCCGTAGCGGCGGGCGAAGAACCCCGGTAGTTGGGCCGCGACGATCGAGCGCTGCTCCCAGAACATCGCCCGCTGATCGTGGAGCACCGCGCCCACCGAGTCGCAGTACTGAAAGAAGTCCGAGGCGGTGAGCGGCCAGCCGTTGATGTGGAACGGCGCCAACCACAGCGTTCCCAGGAGGCCGTACAACGCCCCGCTGAGCACCGCCGCAGCAGGATCCCAGCGCCACGACCAGGGCTCGTCCGGATCCGCCACCGGCGCGAGCGCGCGAACCACCCCCAGCCAGCCGACGAGGAGGACCGCGTTGTAGACCAGGCTCACCCGATCGACTCCTGACGCACCCGCTCGAAGAACAACAGCGCCGCGGTGACGCTGACGTTGAGCGACTCGAGCTCGCCCCGCAGCGGCACGCCCACGATGTGGTCGCATCGCTTACGCACCGGGTCGGTCAGCCCCTTGTCCTCGCCGCCGAGCACGATCGCCAGCGGCCCCGTCATCCGCACCGCCCAGGGCGCCACGCCGTCCATGTCGGCGCCGATCACCGGGATGCCGGCCCGACGGATGGTCGCCAACGCCGAGGAGATGCCCTCCCGGATGATGGGCACCGCCTCGGCGCCGCCCATGCTGACCCGTTGGACCACCGGGGTGAGCCCTTTCCCGCGCTGGACCGGGATGATCACCGCGTCCACGCCCGCGCCCAGCGCCGAGCGCAAGATGGCGCCGAGGTTGTGCTCGTACTGCACCTCGTCGACCAGGACGAGGAACGGCTCCGAGACCGACTCGATGATCTCGGAGACGGTGTACTCGGGGAACGGCTCGGCCTCGGCGATGACCCCGTTGTGGACCCCGGTGAGACTCATCCGATCCAGGATCGCGCGCTGCACCCGCGTCACCCGGGCGCCGCCCATCTCCAGGATGCGGCTGACCTTGTCGTCGGCGCGGGCGTTGGTGTCGAGCCAGATGCGGAGCACCTTCCGGCGACCGCGGAGCAGGGCCTCCAGCACGACGTTGCGGCCCTCGAGCCGATCACCGCGGACGGCGGGGAGGTCACTCCGCGACGGCGGCGGGGTGGGGGCGGGGCGGGGCGGGCCGCCGCGGGGGGGGCGGTTCGAGCCGGGGGAGGAGGGACGCTGGGGGGGGCGGGGCACCGGGGCAGGTAACCGTCAGTCCGGGCAGACGTCGCCCTCGGCCCGGTTCACCCAGCCTTCGAAGTCCACGAGTTGGCTGAGCAACCAGTCAATTTCGTCGTCGCACAGCATTGTGTTGCCGGAGAACGTGATGCTTCCGTCGACCGTTCGCAGCCCTGCAAGACCGCGTAGGCTGCTCAGGACGGGGTTCTGGAAGACGAAGAGCGAGCCCGTCGAGGTGAGGGTTTCGAGCCCGGACAGGGAGGCGAGCGCGGCGTTCTCCATGATGTTGAGCTCCCCACCCACCGACACGAGCGCGTCCAGACCGGACAGACTCGTGAGCCGTTCGTCGAGTCTCAGGTAGAGATCGCCGCCCACGGATGCGAGCGCATTCAGGCCGGACAGGCTGGTGAGGCCGTCGTTGCCAGAGACGGAGGCGCCCCCTCCCACCGCGACGAGCGCGTCCAGTCCGGACAGGCTCGCGAGGGCCGGATCTCCGATGACGACGAGGTCCTTTCCTATCGACGTGACCGAGTTCAGGCCGGACAGGCTCGTGAGCCCGAGGGCGTAGGAGACGTTGAGGTCGCCACCGATCGAGACGAGCGCGTCCAGACCAGACAGACTGGTCAAACCGTCGTCGAACCAGAGGGTGAGGTCCCCGCCCACCTCGGAGAGCGCGTCCAGACCGGACAGGGTCGTGAGCGCGGGGTCGTCCGACACGTTCAGGTTCCCCCCCACCCAGGTGAGCGCGCCGAGGCCGGAGAGCGTGGTCAGCGCGGGGTTCTCCGAGAGGTCGAAGCTCCCGGCCACCGCCGTGAGCCCACGGAGGCCCGACAGGCTCGTCAGGCTGGCGTTCTGCACGATGTAGACGCCCCCACCCACCTCGGCGAGCGCGTCCAGACTCGAGATGGCCGCCAGCGCCGCGTTGTCGTAGACCAGGAGGTCCCCGCCCACAGAGACGAGGGCGTCCAGACCGGACAAATCCGTGAGGTTCTCGTCGTGCTCCACGTTGACGGTGCCGCCCACGGAGACGAGCGCGTCCAGACCGGACAGGCTCGTGAGCCCCTCGGCGTACCAGACTCCGAGGTCCCCTTCCACCGCGACGACGCAGGCAAGGGCTCCGAGGTCCGTGAGCAGGGGGTCGCGGACGATCAGGTCGCCGGTGATGGTGACGGCGCACCCCAGGGTGCAGAGGTCGGCGAAATCGGCGCTTCCGACGTCGCCCGTCCAGGTCGCGGTCTCGGGGATCCCCTCATCCACGCCCCGGTCGCAGTCGTTGTCCACCCCGTCGCAGGTCTCCGGCGCGCCGAGGAAGGTCGAGGCGTCGGCGTCGTCGCAGTCATCGGCGCCGGTGTGGCCGTCACCGTCCCCATCGACCACGGCGGTGTCGGGTGCGGAGACGTCCGTGGGAGGGGAGCCCGAGCAGCCGACCACGAGCGTGAGGAACACAGCGGCGAGCATGTGTTCAGTATAGCCAGCGCGCCGCCGGAGCGTCCAAAGCTACCCACCCAGATCCCTCGCCACCGCAACCCCCGCCGCCCGACCGGTGAGCACCGCCCCGCTGACCATGGTGCTGTCGAGGTGTTCTCTCTCCCAGGGGTGCGCGAAGCCGGCCAGCTCCCCGGCGGCGTACACCCCCGGCACGATCTTCCCGGTCGCGTCCACCACGTGCCCGTCGAGGTCCACCCGAACCCCCGTGAGCGTCTTGGCGGTGGTGATGCGGAGGGGCAGGGCCGCATACCGCCCCGCCTCCATGAGCGGGTGGGTGGGATCGTCGTGCGCCCGCGTGGCGCCCAGGCCAGCGGCGACGAGGTCGTAGGGCACGTTCATCACCGCCGCGAGGTCGGCGAGCCGCCCGGAGGTGAGCTTGAGCTTCTTCGCGACCGGCTCGGCGGGCCGAAAGCGCCGCTGGTCGGCGTCCCAGAGGGTCATGTTCTCGAGCACCATGCCGTCCATGACCGCCCAGCCCCGGCCACCGTGGGCCTGCAGCGCCAGCCCGGAGTCGCCGCGGGGCGACTGGAGCTGGGGCAGGTAGGTGCCGTCGGCCCCGAGGGTGAACGCGTGCGGTCCGTCCACCAGCATCAGCGCGCGGGTGTCGTCCTCGGGTGCGGGGACCCCGTGGCCGTACATCAGCACCTGGGCGGGCAGCACCTCCGTCCCGCCCAGCGAGGTCGCCAGGTCGATGCCGTTTCCGTCCGCGAAGGACGCCGCACCGCGCAGCAGGGGCACGTCGCCGAGGTCGAGCTTCTCCCGGACCCGGGCGAGGTTGCCCGCGAAGCCCCCGGTGGCGAGGATGACGGCGTCGGCGGTGATGGGCTCGCCGCCCCGGATCCGCACCCGGAGCGGGGTGCTGCGATCCACGCTCAAGACCCGGGTGGAGAGCCGGACGTCCACGCCGCGGCGTTGGGCCTCGACGATCAACGCCCCCACCAGGGCGACCCCGCCCCCGTGCGGCGCCTGCACCTCACATCCGTCGCCGGCGTGGTTTTCAAGGGGGTGCCACCGCACCTTGAAGGCGGTGGTCCAGTCGATGACGTCGGGGCGGACCCGGTTGATGAAGCGGGTGCGGGCCGGGTTGGTGCCCGCCGCGTCGAGGCGCGCCGTCACCGCGGGGGTGGGGATGGCCGTCACCGCGTCCCCGAGGGAGGCGCTCCCACCCAGCTCGCCGCGCGCCTCCAACAGGATCACACGCGCGCCGGCGGTGGCCTCGATCGCCGCCGAGAGCCCCGCCGGCCCGCCCCCGACCACCACCACGGTGGGCTGGGGGCCGCCGCAGGCCAGCAGCAGGACCCAGACGATCACCGCCATGCCAGGGCGGGGCGGGACGATTGGCGCGGCCAGGACAGGGGATCCGCGGGCGGGGTCGAATCGGTCACACCGTGGCCTATCCGGCGGAGACCGTGGCGGGGACCGGGATAGGTCACCTCGCCGCCGGGCTGCGCATGATCCGCGATCGTCTCAAGAAGCTGTTGAAGAGCCGCCTCGGCGGAATGCTCCCCTCGCCCGAGGTCTGGGCGGCCGAGCCGACGCTCGGGAAGGGCCGCCCCGAGCTGCCCAGCGGCCGCAAGCTCGAGCGATCGGTCCTCGCCACCGTGGACGAGATCGTCCATGCCTGCAATCGGCCCGGTCGGCTCACCCTGATCCACCACTGGGCGACGTGGGCGCCGGCCGTGGAGGCCGACGTCCCGCTCCTGGTGGAGCTGCACCTGGGCTGGGCGCAACACGTCGACTTCATCGGCATCAGTTGGGAGTTGTTGTCCGGCAGCCCGGACCTGGAGACGGCGGCCGTGGACGTGGACAGCTTCCACCTCTCCTTCGGCCTGACCTGGCGGAGCCTCATCTGCCAGGGGACGCGCGACCGACTCCGCGAGGCCTTCCACATCCGCTCCGAGCTCCTGCCGCAGACCGTGCTGCGGGACCGGGACGGCAAGATCGTCTACCTCCAGGAGGGCGCCTTGGACGACGGCGCCATGCAGGCCCTCGAAGCGCTGATCCGCGGGCTCACCGGCCAGGTCGACCGGCCCAGGGTGGGGTTTTGACCGCGGTCGCGCCCGGCTGAACCCGGGCCGCCGGTGGCTCCGGCCGGGCGACCGTACTACCCTCCCCCGATGATCGTCTCGGGTATGTCCGGCAACGAAGTGTTCTGCCTGTCCGAAAAGGGCCTGCTCCCAGGGGAGCTGGTGGTCGGCAACAGCGTCTGCTCGCTCGGCTTGGTGGGTGGTCTGGGTGCCTGGGGCCGCGGGATCACCGGCGGCGAGGTCGAGGGCGTCACCCGGTTGATCTCCGAGGGGCGCCACCAGGCCATCGATCGGATGGAGCGGGAGGCCAAGAAGTACGGCGCCGACGGGGTCACCAGCGTGGTCTCCGAGCTGCGCACCCTCGCGTCCTACACCGAGTTCCTCTCCCAGGGGTCGGGCGTGCACGGCCCCTCCCCCTCTGGCGCGTTTTTCTCGACCGCGGCGTCGGGGATGGAGCTCTACTGTCACGTGGACGCGGGGTACCAACCCAAACGCTTCGCGATGGGCAACGTCGCCTACGCGTTGGGCATCGGGCGCGGCTTGATGGGCTCCTTGCGCACCATGGCGCGGGGCGAGGTCCGCGAGTTCTCGGAGATGTACAACCACATCCGCCACCTCGCGCTGGCGCGACTGCGGGCCGAGGCGGCCGGGATCGGGGCCAACGCCGTCGTGGACGTGCGGGTGCGCATCCTCCCCTACGGCCCGGGCGCGGTGGAGCTGCTCATGACGGGCACCGCCTCCCACCATCCGGTGCTGTCGACCGGCCCGGTCAAGGCCGACCAGGTGCGCACCTCGGAGCTGACGGGCGAGGAGCTGTGGAACCTCGCCCGCCTCGGGTACGTGCCCCAGCAGCTGGTCATGGCCACCTCCGTGGTGTCGCTCGGGGTGGTCGGCGGCATCGGGACCGCATTCCGCGGCATGGCGCGGGGCGAACTCCCCGAGCTCACCACCCTCATCTACGAGGCCCGCAGCAACTGTCTGGAGAAGCTCCGCGAAGAGGCCGCTCGCTTCGGCGCCGAGCGGGTCATCGGCAACAAACTGCAGATCCGCGAGCTCGGCCCGGGTCTGATCGAGGTGATGGCCATCGGCACCTCCGTCACGCGGGCCACGAACATGGCGCCGAAGACGCCGTTGCTGATCCCGCAGGCGATCATCGTCGATCGCCAGGACATGGAGAACGATCCGCTCAGCCGCTCGGAGCCCAGCGTCATGGCCACCGCGATGGTCAACAACCAGCGCGCCGCGGGCGGAGCGGGGATGATCCTGCGCCTGGTGTTGATCCCCATCGTGCTGCTGATGATGTTCTGCGGCACCGCGCTGCCGATCTTCCTGAAGGTGCTGAGCGAACAATGAAGGCAGGGCAGGTCGCCCGCCCGGATCTCGGCCTGGTGATCCGGGGCGGCGCAATCACCGAGGGATAGTCCCCCCTGTGCGCGTCTGCCTCGTCCTCCCCCCCCTGACCCAGCTCAACACGCCGTACCCGGCCACGGCCTACCTCGCGCGCGCCCTGCGCCCGCGCCCGGTGCAGCAGCGTGACCTCGGCCTGGAGCTGGTGCTCGCGCTCTACTCCCGGGCGGGCCTCACCCGCATCTTCGACCACCTGTCCACCCAGGAGGAGCTCCCGGAGCCGGCGTGGCGCGCGCTCGCGCTCCGGCGCCAGCACGAGGCGTGCGTCGACGGCGTCGTCCGCTTCCTCCAGGGGCACGACCGGGGGCTGGCCCCCCGCATCCTCGACACGCCCTTCCTGCCCCGCACCCCCCGCCTCGATGCCCCCGACCTGGACGGGTTCGGCCCCCTCGCGGTGGAGGACACCGCGCGCCGGCTGGCCACCCTGTACCTCGAAGACCTCGCCGACCTGATCACGAGCTGCGTGGACGACGGCTTCGCGCTGGCCCGGTACCACCATCACCTCGCGGCGGGCCCGGTCACCTTCGATCCCCTCGCCGAACGGCTCGCCCAGACCACCCTCGTGGACGCGGCCCTCGACGCGCTCACCGACGGCATCGACGCCGACGTGGTGGGACTGACCGTGCCCTTCCCCGGCAACCTCTACGGCGCGCTCAGGATCGGCCGCCGCCTCCGCGCCCGCGGGGTCTTCGTGCTCCTGGGCGGCGGGTACGTCAACACCGAGCTGCGTGCCGTGGACGAGCCGCGCCTCTGGGACCACACCGACGCGCTCTGCTACGACGACGGCGAAGGGCCGCTCGCCGCGTGGCTCGACTTCCTCGAGGGGGGGCCCGACACCCGGCACCGCACCCGCACCCGGGACGGCACCCTCGACCGCCCCCACGCCGACGTGCCCGCCGCGTACGGCGCCGACTGGGGCGACCTCCCCTTGCGCCGCTACCTCCAGCTCGTGGACACCCTCAACCCGACCCACCGACTGTGGAGCGACGGGCGCTGGAACAAGCTCACCCTCGCGCACGGCTGCTACTGGAAACGCTGCAGCTTCTGCGACATCACCCTGCCCTACATCGCTGCCTACGGCCCCACCCGGGCCGAGGCCCTCGTCGACGCCATGGACGAGCAGGTCGCGGCTACGGGGCAGTCGGGCTTCCACCTCGTCGACGAGGCGGCTCCCCCGCGGGGCGTGCGCGACCTGGCGCTCGAGTTGTTGGCGCGGGGTCGATCGGTGAGCTGGTGGGGCAACATCCGGTTCGAGAAGAGCTGGACGCCCGATCTGTGCAGGCTCGCGGCGGCGGCGGGTCTGGTGGCGGTGACCGGGGGGCTCGAGGTCGCCAGCGACCGGCTGCTCGCGGCCATGGACAAGGGGGTGAGCATCGAGCAGGCGGCCCGCACCGCGGCGGCCTTCCGCGGCGCGGGGGTGATGGTCCACGCCTACCTCATGTACGGCTTCCCCACCGAGACCGAGCAGGAGACCATCGACAGCATGGAGATCGTCCGCCAGCTCTTCGCGGCGGGGCTGCTGACCTCGGCCTTCTGGCACCGGTTCGTGCTGACGCGGCACTCGGGCATGTACGGGCGCGACGCCCACTACGGCTTCGTCGCCCAGCCGGTGGCCGGCACCTTCGCCCAGAACGACATCCCCCACCTGGACCCGCGCGGCGCGGACCACGACCAGTTCGACGACGCGCTGCCGGTGGCCCTCGACGCCTGGAAACGAGGCGAGGGCTTCGACCGGCCCGTCACCGCGTGGTTCGACACCCCGCACCCGCCCACCCGCGAGCCCGCCGATCGTGTCGCCTGCGCGCTGCTCGCGCCCCCGCCCGACGAGGGCGACCGCCTGGTGTGGCTCGGCGGCGAGGTGCTCCGCGACGGGACCGCCCTCCACCTTCACACCGTCGACGGCGCCACCCGCGTGCGGCCGCCCCGCGCGGTCGGTGTCTGGTTGCAGGACCTCCTCGCCGCGGCGCGCCCGGGGATGCCGCCGATCCGACGCGCCGAGGCGCTCGCCGCGTGCCCGGCCGAGCTCAGCGCGTTTGCGTCGACCTGGCAGAAGGTGCGCGCCGCGGGCCTCGTCGCCGTGTGAGCGCGGCGGCCAGCAGGCTCCACCAGCCCAGCCCCGCACCGACACCGGACGCGCACCCGCACGCCGCGTCGGGGGTCGCGCCGGTGTCGCCCATCCCGCCGGTGTCCCCATCGGCGATCGGCGCGGCGTCGAGGGCGACGGTCATGGACCAGGCGTCGTCGGCGGGGGTGAGCGTTCCGAGCACCACCCGCGTTGTGCCGTCGCCGGCGCCCGCGGTCCAGCTCGCTGCGAGCCCGCCCGCGCCGTCGGCGACGAGCGGCACGTAGCGGGCGCCCTCCGGGGTGTCGCGGACCACGGTCCCCAGCAGCTCGGCTCCGGCCACGGGGGAAACCGTCGCCGTCCAGGTCCACGCGCCGGGATCCACGAGATCGACCTGCGCGTAGCCGCCCCCGTGGACCATCAGGCCTCCGGCGGTCCCGGGCCCGGTCAGGCGCGCCGCCACCTCCTGCTCGTCCGGGTCGTCGCCGAACTCGTCTCGATACGCGTCCAGGTTCGCCGCGTACAGGTCCCCGTCGGCGTAGTCCCAGCGCGCGTTGTGCGCCATGAACGACGCGAAGGTCTCGGGCAGGTCCAGCGACGACGCGAGGTAGGCCTGCGGGGTCGGCAAGTCGCCAGCCTCGGTCCAAGTCGCCGTCACCGTATCGGCGTCACCGACGACCTCGCTCAGGAAGCGCGGGAACAGGAACGCGCCGTAGGCGTGGTATTCGCGCAAGGTGCCGGTGGTGTAGCGGTCGAAGTGCCACAGCGGCAGCTGCGGCGCGAGGCCGAATCCGAAGGTGAACGCCGACTCGTCAGCGTCGTCGGGCCACACCTCCCCCTCGACCCACATCGCCGTCGCCTCCCACCACCAGTCGGCCGCCGGGTCGTCGAGGTAGGCGCCCGTGGCGTGCTGGACAGCGTGGTAGAACTCGTGGGCGCTCGTGGTGGGGGCGTACCCGGCCGCCAGCGCGTTGGGGTTCAGGACCACCATCGGCCACCCTTCGGCGTCGACCGTGTAGTAGCCGGCGTAGCCGTAGCTCGGCGGCGCGCCGTCCCCGGTGTCGGCCAGGTAGACGTTGAAGCGCCAGGTGTCCGCGCCCGCCGGCGGCCGGTGGCCCATCTCGGCGATCTCGACCGCCCAGGCGGCCTCGAACAGGT
>JAYVAS010000206.1:0-3025 GCA_043750895.1 Pseudomonadota bacterium | reverse complement strand
CGAAACGACCACCCCACCCCCGCGAACGCCCGCCATTGGCTGGCGCCGACGCCCTGCGAGATGCCGGCGCCGCCGCCGACCACCGCCCACCCGCCCAGGGGTAGCCGCCCCCGGCCCGAGAACGACGCCTCGACGGGGATCGACGAGAAGCCCAGGTCGGACTCGGCCGTGAGCTCGAAGGTCGCCGACAGCGCGTCGCTGACCCGGTACGCGACCCCGAGTCCGCCCAGCGGACCGCCTCCCCCCTGGAGATTGAGGTACTCCTCCCGCGGTGAGACCACCGCGCCCGCCATGGCCAGCACGCCCACCGGCCCGAACTCCTTGGCGGCCTGCGCGGCGAGCGCCACGCGGAACCCGCCGGCCGAGAGGTAGTGGACCTCGGAGCCGGTCGGGAACAGGATCGAGGTGTGGAGGGCGACGTCGGGGATCCAGGTGTGGCCGTGGACGAGGGGGACCAGCGCGCCGAGGCGGGCGTCCCCGAGGGCGGTGAAGGTGCCGCCGCCGTCCACCCCGATGGCGTGGTACGGGATCACCCCTTCGAAACGCACGCCGCCGAAGGAGTAGTTGCCCGCGATGTTCGCCGTCGCCAGCGCGGCGAGGATCGGCTCGCGCCCCCACGGCATCGCCTCCGCGAGCGGAACGGCGGCGTAGTCGAACACGATCCCGGCGTCCCACTCGCCCCGCTTGCCCGCATCCGGGTACCCCAGCCGGGTGAACTCTCCCGGGTCCCCGGTGGTGCCGTAGAGCTGGAAGCCATGGGCGTCGATGGCGTGCGCCGGCGGCGCCGCGATCAGCACCGCCAGCGCGCCGACCACCGCGGCCCCGCTCGGCCGCGGCCGGCGGCGGGTCAAGGCACCGAAGGCGCCGACGCCGAGCAGGAGGCCCGCCCAGCGACCGCCGGCGCAGCCGCCGCCCACCAGGTCGCCCTGGTAGTCGAGGAAGTCGGGCCGGCCGTCCCGGTCGACGTCGGAGAGCCCCTCGACGAGGTCGAGGTAGCCGTCGCCGTCCGAGTCATCGTCATGGGCGTTGATCACGCCGTCGTCGTCGACGTCGACCTCGAACACGCCGTCGTCGTCGAAGTCGAAGCCCTGTTCGTCCCGGGTCGGGATTCCGTCGCCGTCATCATCGGCGTCGAGCGGGTTGATGCTGAGGTCGTAGTCGAGGTCGTTGTCGTCCCCCCACTCCACCCCGTCCTCCAGCGAGTCGTCGTCGGTGTCCGGGTTCTCCGGGTCGGTGAGGATCAACCACTCGGTGATGTCCATCAGCCCGTCACGATCGCGGTCGTCGGTCTCGAGCCAGCCGTCGCAGTCGTCGTCGACCCCGTTCATCTTCTCGACGGCGTCGGGGTGGATCCCCGGGTCCTCGTCGTCGCAGTCCGCGGCGAGCAGGTAGCCGTCGCCGTCCTGATCGTCGTCGCGGCCGTCACAGTCCTGGTCCACGCCGTCGTACCAGACCTCGACCACGCCGGGGTGGATCTCGGCGTTGGAGTCGTCGCAGTCGTCCCCGCCGTTGACCTCGTTGATCGAACCGTCCCCGTCGAGGTCCCACTCCCAATAGCCGTCGCAGTCGGTGTCGAGGCCGTCCTTCGGGTCCTCCACCGCGCCCGGGTAGACCGTCGCGAAGGCGTCGTCGCAGTCGGTGCCCCCGGCCTCCACCGCGACCCATCCGTCCCCGTCGACGTCGACGAGGTCGTCTCCCGAGCAGTCCTGGTCCACCCCGTCGTAGGGGAGCTCGGTGTTGCCGGGGAAGGAGGCGGCGTCGAAGTCGTTGCAGTCGTCTCCGCCCCATCGATCGGAGTCGTGGAGATCGAGGTCGCGGTCGTAGTCGGAGCGGTCGTCGCAGTTCTGATCGACGCCGTCGTACCAGACCTCGACCGCGCCACCATGGACGCCGGGATCGGTCTCGTCGCAGTCGTCGCCGCCGTAGACCTCCCAGCCGTGGTGGTCGCCGTCGCGGTCGTAGTCGTCGTCGCCGGCGCAGTCCTGATCCACGCCGTCGTACCAGACCTCGGCCGCGCCTGGATTGACGGCCGCGTCGTCGTCGTCGCAGTCGTAGCCGCCCAGCGCCGCGGCGCCGTAGCCATCGTCGTCGAGGTCGTCCAGGTCCGCGCCGTCGCAGTCCTGGTCGATCCCGTCGTAGGGGGTCTCCACCGCGCCCGGATGGACGCGGGCGTCGTCGTCGTCGCAGTCGACGTTGTCGTAGTAGCCGTCTGCGTCGCCGTCCTGCACGTCGGCGTCCGGGCCCCCGAAGGCGCCGATGTCCGCGCGGCTCCCATCCACGTCGGCCACGGCGGGCGACCCGGCGTCGATCGCCGGGCTGCTGGCCTGAAGGGACAGGTCGTCGTCAGTCTCGTCGCCGTCGGCGGTGTAGCGGGTCACCCGCGGGTCGACGTCGACGTTCCCCGAGGTTCCGGTGACGTCCGACCACCCCACCCAGTCGCCGCCCGCGTTCGCGGACACGAGGTTGTAGTACCGATCGCCGGTGACACCCCAGGCCCCGCCCCCGTCGACCCCGTCGAGGAAGATGTTGTTGACGAGGTCCACCTCGTCGGTGGCGTAGAGCTGCCCGCCGGCCGAGGACGCGTCGTTGCCGGCGAAGGTGTTGTTGGTCCAGCTCGCGACCGCGCCCGAGCCGACCCACGCCCCGCCGCCGTCGTCGGTGGCGGCGTTGTCGGTGAGCCGGATGTTGGTGAACGTGGCCTCGGTGCCGGTCCCGTCCACCCACACCCCACCGCCGTCGTTGGCGGCGTTGCCGTGGAGGTAGATGCGGCCCGCCACGACGGTGTCCACGCCGTCGAGGGCGATCGCGCCCCCCGACAGCCCGGCCACGTTGAGGAAGGCGGTGAGCTCGCGCAGCGACACCGAACCGGCGCCGTCGGCGTGCAGCGCGCCACCGTCGTCGTCGGCGACGTTGCCGTCGAAGCGCGTGCCGGACACGTCCAGCCCGCCGGTGGCCGAGACGGCGCCGCCGCTCCCGCGGGACGACTCGTTGTACTGGAAACGTCCGCCGGTGACGACGAGGTCGG
>JAYVAS010000205.1:0-7118 GCA_043750895.1 Pseudomonadota bacterium | reverse complement strand
CGAGCAGGCGCACTGGTCCGGGGGCCACGCGCGGGTCGACGGCCAGGACGTCGAGCAGCGCCTCGACGTCGACGCCCACCTGGGACGGCTGAAGCGCGTTCATCAAGCCGAGGATCCGCGCCCGCTCGGGCGGGTCGCCGAAGGCGGTGCGCGCGTCGAAGGGCGCGAACGGGCCCGAGCGCCAATAGAGGTTGGGCTGAGCGACCACGTAGCCGGCGGCCACGAGTCGGGCGGCCATGGTGGTCAGCGCCGGGCGGAGGCCGAAGGCGTCCATGCAGAACACGACGAGGGGCCAGGAGCCGTCTCCGTCCGGGAAGAAACAGCGCCCGTCGCCCACCCCGTCCGGCGTCGAGAAGTGGAGCGGTTCTTCACGCATGGCCCATCATACCGGGGGCAAGGCTCCCGAAGGCCGCCTACCCCGCGTTGGCGACGAGGCGCTCCACGAGGAGGGGGCGGTCACGGAAACACCTCGGTGAGATCGACGAGACGCATGATGCCGCCCTGTCGGTCGCTGACGCCGATGCTGTCTGTCCCGTTCGGGTTGATCCCCGGGAGTCCCGCCACCGCTTTCCCTGCGCCGCGCGAGCCGTACCCGACGCTGAGGGTGTACCGCGTATCGGTGAGGTAGCCGGTGCCTGGGTCCAGGTAGACGGACAACGCGCCCTCGCCGCCGAGGACCTGGTGGTCGCCCACGATCAGGTCGGGACGTCCGCTCCCGTCGACGTCGACGCCCCCGGTGAGTGCGGCCGCACCCGTGCCGTACTCCGTTTCCCACGCGACGGCCGTGGCGTCTCCCGAGGTGCCGGATCGGGAACCCGGGCGGCCGAACAGGAACACGACTCCGCCGCTGTTGGCGACCCACAGGTCGTCGATGCCGTCCGCGTCGACGTCCCCTGCCGGGGCGATTCGGTAGCCGAAAGAGCGCCGCGCGGCGTCGCCGTCCCAGCTTGCCGCGGCATCGGCCGCCGAGCCCTCGGTGAGGACGGGCCCGGTGAAGATGAACACGGTTCCGCCCTCCAACGCGGCGCCGGTTCGGAAGGGCGCAGTGACGACCATGTCCGCCACGCCATCTCCGGAGAGGTCGGCGTTTCCCAACATCGACTTTCCGAAGTGCCCGCCGCGGACATCCCCGCTCAAGAAGAGGTCCGACGTGGACGCATCGACGCTGCCCGCGGTGGCGAGGTCGGCGTGGAAGACGACGCCCGAGTCGCGGGACGAGGAGTCGGCGTCGGGCGCCGAGACCCATCCGTCGGCCGCCCCGTCCCCGGTGAGGTCGTCGCTGAGGAGCACGGCCGCGCCGACGAAGGCGCCGGACTCCCAGCCGTCCCACCTTGCCGTCGCGATGTCCTCGACCGCGTTGGTACCGGTCACGGGTCCGGGTAGGAACCAGGCCGCCCCTGCCTCGGTGTAGGGGTCGTCGACGTTCCTGGCGCCGATCAAGAGGTCGTCCTCGCCGTCTCCGTCGACGTCACGCACCGCCAGGGACCGTCCGAACCCTACGTTCCTGCCGGGGCCGTTCACGATGGTGGTCAGGTCGGCCAGCGTCGCGTCCGTTCCGGCGGTCGCGGCCGCGATCAACCCGTCCTGTTGCGATCCGACCCAGAACGTGGTGCCGGCGCCGGGGACCATCTGGTCGACGGACCGGAACCCTGACAGGGTGGTCCAGGGAGACACGGTGCAGTCGGACGGGCCGCAGTCGTTGTCGACGTGGTCGCAGCCGAGCTCCTCCGCGCCACGGTAGGTCTCGGGATCCTGATCGTCGCAGTCCCGCGAACTCGTCGCCGTGCGCACGCCCTCCGGCTCACAAAGACACTCGATGCCTTCTGGCCTCCCGTCCCCGTCGCCATCGACGTCGACCGCGTAGGACGAGCATCCCGCGGCCCCCGGGTCGTTCGTCGAGCCGTCACAGTCGTCGTCGGCGGCGGTGGAGCAACGCTCCGTCGCGGTGGGGTGGACGTCCGACTGGGTGTCGTCGCAGTCCCCACCCGAAGCGGTCCATCCGCGCACGGGGTCACACGCGCCGCGGGTTGTCGTGGGGTCGCCCCACCCGTCGCGGTCCATGTCCGGGTGCCACTCCTGGTACCCGGGCGCCCCGACGTCCGCTTCGCCGTCGCAGTCCTGGTCGACGCCATCGCACCGCTCCGGGGCGCCCGGGTAGGCGCCGGCGTCCCCGTCGTCGCACTCCGTGCACGCGGCGAACCCGTCCCCGTCCGCGTCGGCCGACCCCGCCAGCCCGTCGCAGTTCATGTCGACGGCGATGGTGCAGTCTTCGGTCGCGGTCGGATGAACCGTCGGGTCGGCATCGTCGCAGTCGTCGCCGCGGACCACTGCGTCGGATGGCGCCTCACACGTGTACACCGGGCTCCCCGGATCACCCCAGCCGTCGCCGTCGCCGTCCAGGTACCAGACGCCCCCGTCCACCGGATCCTCGTCGACCGCGCCGTCGCAGTCCTCGTCGACGCCGTCGCAGCGCTCGAAGGTCGTCGGGTAGACGAAGGGGTCGGTGTCGTCGCAATCGGTCCCGAGGGCGGATTCGTCGTCGGCTCCCGCGCAGGCCTCGCGTGGGTGCCCCGCGCCGTAGCCGTCCCCGTCGGCGTCGGTGTACCAGAGCACTGGCCCATCGCCTCCCTCCTCGTCGACTTCACCGTCGCAGTCATCGTCGATCCCTGCCGGTGTGCACTGCTCGCGCGCGCCGGGGTTGATCTCGGGGTTCCCGTCGTCGCAGTCGCCAGGGACGTCCACCCAGGCGCCGGCGGGGGCCTCGCAGGCGGCCCGGGCGCCAGCGTCATCGCCGTACCCGTCGCCATCGCGGTCCGGGAACCAGGTCGGCTCGTCCGTCGGGTCTTCGTCCACCGCGCCGTCGCAGTCGTCGTCCCGTTGGTTGCAGCGCTCCTCCGCCCCGGGGAAAGCCCAGGGGTCTCGGGGGGCGCAATCGCCGGTCCGAGTCGCCGAGCCCGCGGGCGCGTGGCAGCTCGGACGCGGCATCGGTTCGGTGCCGAACCCGTCCCCGTCGGTGTCGACGTACCAGATCGAAATGGCGCCGTCCTCATCCGTCAGCCCGTCGCAGTCGTTGTCCACGCCGTCGCAGACATCCACCGCGCCCGCGTGCGATGTCGGGTCGAACGGGGCGCAGTCCTCGTCGTCGGGGAAGCCGTCGTCATCGAAGTCGGGGGGGACCCACGGCTCAAAGAGGCGGGCGCAACCGAGCATCGAGAGCAGGAGGCCGGTCAAGGCGCAGCACCCGCGTAGATCCGCACCGCGCCGGCGTTGGTCTGCTCGCCGCCCCCGTAGCTGCCGAGCACGAGGTCTCGGATGCCATCGCCGGTGAAATCGTCCCCGCCGGCCATCCCCCACCCGATCGAGAAGCCCTTCCCGTCGCCGTAGAACGTGGCGTCGGTCGTGTCGGACGGCGTCGTTCCCACCACGGGTCCGTAGGCCAGGGCGACCATGCCGCTTTGCAAGCCGTACCTCGAGTTCACGGGCGCGCCGCCGAGGACGTCCGCCCGACCGTCGCCGTCCACGTCCGCGGTGGTCACGCGGAAACCCAACGCGTCCTGTACCTCGCCGGTCAATCGTCCGTCCGCCACGGCGACCGACACCTCTCCGGTCAACGCAGCGCCGCCGATGACGTACACGGCTCCCGCATACTTCCCGCCGGTGTTGTCGCCGTAGCTTCCGAGCACGAGGTCCGAGTGGCCGTCGCCATCGACGTCCGCCCCGGCGAACGAGTCTTGCTCGTCGGCGAGCGGAGGGAAGACGGCGGAGCCGTACACCAATCCATCTCGGGCCGACGTCATCCCGGCACCGTCCAGCGGCCCGAGGAACACGAACACAGCCCCCCGTCGCCCCGTCCCGCCGGTGTATCCGGGGCACCCGACACCGACATCGTCGAGTCCGTCGCCGTTGATGTCGCCCAGCCGGCCGACGGAGGTCCCGCACGCCTCGCCAGCCCCGTCGCCGTAGAGCCGGACCGGCGCCTCGGAGGCGTCGTGCGCGCCTGGCTCCACCCCCGTGATCACATAGGCGGCGCCACCGCCAGATGCCGCGGCCTCGCTGGTGGGGGCACCGGCTACGAGGTCGGGCAGCCCGTCCCCGGACACGTCGCCTGCGGCCCCGACGGCAGTGCCGAACGCGTCGGCGTTGGTCTCCCCGTTCCAGGTGGAGAGCGCCGCGCTCACCGACTGCGCGCCCGTGAGGCCCCCCGAGTAGAGGTAGACCTCGCCCGAGTCCGGGGACGAGGTTTCGAAAGCGCCGCTGACCGCAAACTCCTCGGCTCCATCTCCGTCGTGATCTCCGAGCGCGGCGAGGCCGCCCCGACCGATGCGGTCGGAGGACGCCAGGCCCTCGACCCGCGCGGCGGCGTCTGTCGAGAGGACGCCGTCGGCGTCGACCGGACCGTGAACCACGTAGACCGCGCCGGCGTCGGTCGCGCCGTCGTCCGCCCAGGGGGCCGCGACCAGGAGGTCCTGCTGTCCGTCGCCGTTCTGGTCCAGGAAAGCCACCGAAAAGCCGGTGGAGTCGGCGGACCGGTGGCCGTCCAGGGTGATCGCACCGTTGGGCACGTTGTACACGCCGCTCCACCGGGCCGCGGTTCCCGGCTCGGCGTCGGCGTCGGCGTCCGAGTCCGCGTCCGAGTCGGAGTCGCTGTCGGAGTCCGAGTCGGCGTCCGAGTCGGCGTCGGCGTCCGTGTCCTTCGTGACCCCGTCGGGCGCCGGACACCCCCCCAAAAGCAGCACGATCAAGGTGGGAGACATGCTGTGTCCTTACCCAACGGCGTGCCCGACCGCCACCCTGCCACCCTGCCCGCGCCTACCCCGCGTCGGCGACCAGCCGCTCCACGTCCACATGCTTGCGGAAATGGTCCGCCAGCCGGTCGTACGCCTGCTGTTTCACCGCCTCGAACACCGGACGCTCGGCGAGCGCCGAGAGATCGAGGTCGGGTCGGATCCCGTCCAACATCGCCGCCAGGGCCCGGGGCGTGTCGAAGATGCCGTGCAGGTAGGTCCCCCAGGCGCGGCCGTCGGCGCTCCATCCCCCGTCGAGCTGATCGACGGGACCCTCGGGGCGTTCGTTGACCATCACGACCGGCGGCGCCTTGATCCGGTGCGTACGGCCGTGGTGGATCTCGTAGCCGGTGACGGGGACGCCGCCCCAGCTGCCCCGCGTCCGGCCCAGTCGTTTCTCGGGGTGGAACTCGGTGCGCACCGAGAGGATGCCCAGGCCTTCGGTCACGCCGGGCTCGGCTTCGACCCCGAGCGGGTCGGCGACCTCCACGCCCAACATCTGGTAGCCGCCGCAGATCCCGGCGAGGTGCCCGCCCGCCCCGTGCCACGCCCGGATGCGCGCCACCCACCCGGCGCTCCACAGGTGGTCCAGGTCCCGCCGGGTGTTCTTCGACCCGGCGAGCAGGACGAGATCGTAGGCGCCCAGGTCCCGCGGCCGGGTGAGCCAGTGGACGTCGAGCTCGGGGTGCAGCATCAAGGGCTGGAAGTCGGTCAGGTTGGCGATGTGGGGGGTGACGACGATGCCGATGCGGAGCCGCGGACCACCGGGGAAGTGTGGGCCCGGCGGGTCGATCACCGCGTCGGGCGGGAGCGCGTCCTCGGACTCGATGTGGATGGTCCGGTCGTAGGGCAGCACGCCGTACACGGGCAGGCCGGTGCGGTCCTGGATCCAGTCGACGCCGTCCCGGAACAGGGAGATGTCCCCGCGGAAGCGATTGATGAGCACGCCGCGCACCCGCGCGCGGTCCCGCTCGTCCAGCACGGCCATGGTGCCGACCACCTGCCCGAAGACGCCGCCGCGGTCGATGTCGGCGACGAGCAGCACCCCGAGGTCGGCGTGATGGGCCACGTCGAAGTTGGTGAAATCGCGGCTGCGCAGGTTGACCTCGGCGCAGGAGCCCGCGCCTTCGGCCACGATCACCGGGTAGGACGCCCGAAGTCGGTCGAGCGCCTCCATCGCGGCGACCCGGAAGCGAGTGGTGTCCTTGGAGTACTCGGCCGCGGTGTGCGGCCCCGCCACCCGACCGTTGAGGATGACCTGGGCGCCGGTGTGCGACGTGGGCTTGAGCAGGACCGGGTTCATCTCGGGGGTCGGCGCCACGCGCGCCGCCTCCGCCTGGACGATCTGCGCGCGCGCGATCTCCCAGCCGTCCCGGGTGATGCCCGCGTTGTTGCTCATGTTCTGCGCCTTGTAGGGCGCCACCCGGAGGCCGCGGTCCGAGAGGACCCGACAGAGGGCGGTGGTGACGAAGGACTTGCCGACGTCAGAGCCGGTGCCGAGGACTGCGATACCGTTCACCGGCGGGCCGTAGCGCGCCCGCGGCGGTCCCGCGACCCTTCAGCCACGCGCTACAAGCAGACCAGCGCGCCCCAGGTGTCCTCGTTGTCGGTCTCGTCGCACTCCGACACCTCGCTGCGGTCGGGGTCGGCTCCGCCGTCGATGGAGATCCAGACGTCGTACATGGGCGGGGCGGCCGGCAGCTCGGTCTGGGCGGCGGCGGCGATCCAGCCCGGCTCGAGGTCGGCGGTCCAGATCTCGGTGGCCAGCAGCACGTCCCCGACGTCGGTGGCGGCCCAGAAATCGACGGCGATGTCGTCCTCGATCACCTCCGTGCCGTTGTTACCGAGCGCCCACCAGACCGTGAGGTCGCCCGCGCCGCAGCGGGGGCACAGGTCGACGATCTCGCCGAGCACGTTCTTGTTCTTGAACACGTAGGAGATCGGCGGCCCGGCCCGGAAGTTGTTGATGTCCTCCCAGTTCTCGTCGCGGGTGGTGGGGACCTCGCCGTCGTTCTCGATGTTCGTGATGCTGTAGCCGTGCTGGTTCCAGGTGGAGAGTGCGGCCGCGAAGCCGGAGGTGTCGCCCAGGACGCCGACACCGCCGGCCCCGCCGTAGCTGGTGCCGAAGGTGAACGCGATCTCGGCGTGGCCGTCGTTGTCCACGTCCGCCATCGTGGGCTCCTGGCCGCAGGCGTAGATGCCGCCGTGGTCGTAGCTGTCGAGCAGGTCGCCGCTGGGCCCGTCGAAGAGCAGGATGCCGTCGTCGCAGTTCAGCACCACCTCCCAATCGCCATCGCCGTCGAAGTCGTAGGCGGAGACCCCGTCGTAGAGGGA
>JAYVAS010000204.1:0-4230 GCA_043750895.1 Pseudomonadota bacterium | reverse complement strand
GAGCGCACCCTCTACGAGAAGCTCAAGGTGTATGGGGTGAGTTGAGGGGGGGGTGGAAGGCGTGCGCGGGCGACGATGCGCCGTTGCGGGGGAACCCTTCAACCGGACCTTGGACCGGACAAGGCCGAGAACGCCGGTGGGACGGCGGTCGTGCTCACGCGCGCAGGTAAGGAACGACCACTCCGGGCGTCCCCACGGGAAAGTCCTTCGTGTTGCGCGTCGCGAGCTCAGCGCGATGTACGCGAGCCGTCGCGAAGATGATTGCATCGGGGAGCTTCAACCTGTGTGAGCGCCGCAAACGGACCGCCTCTTCGGCCACCGTCTCGTCGATCGGAAGGAGGTCGAAGATCGAAAGAAAGCCCCGGACGGTCCTCTCCTCCTCAGCGCCAGCCGCGCCGACGAGCACCTCCATCCAAGTGAGGCGGCTGATGGCCGCATTCCGCGCCTCGCGCAGGTAGCTGCGGGCAGGCTCCGACCCGTTCAACGCGTCGATCAAGATGCAGGAGTCGAGCACGACGCTCATCGGTCGTCCCACTCGTCGCGGAGGCGCTCTTGGGCGGCAAGCCCGTCGACAGCGCGCGCCTTCCACAACCCCCAAGCGGCGTCCAAGGCCTCTTCGCGGGCGCCATCTGTGTCCAGCAGCTTGGCGACCGCCCGCCGGACCGCCTCAGCCCGGCTCACGCCACGCGCCACCCGCCAGGCGTCGAGCGCCGCCAGTTGGTCCTCGGGGAGATCCACGATGGTTCGCATGACGTCATCATACACCGTCATCATTCGAACGGCAACCAGACGTGAACCCTTCAACCGGACCTTGGACGGTACAAAACCGAGAACGCCGACCCCCGCTCATCGCGAAAGTCGGCGTTCTTCGATGTGGTGGGCGTTACTGGATTTGAACCAGTCCCCGCAGCCACGGAATTCGGCGGGAAGAAGCAAAAGAAGACCGCGTGACGCCGGGGATCGGCGCGTGCACGGGAGGCACCCCCGGGCACGCTCGCGTACGCCGTGCCTCCCCGTTGGACACAGGCTTGGACACAGGCGGCGGGCGTCGTGGCTGACGGCGGCGCCTTCAACCTTGTCTTCGGAGCGGCGAAGTAGGCGGGGACGCCAGTTCCTTGAGCGTGGTCAGGCGCCCGAGGAGGCCCCGGAGTCGCATGCGACGCCCGGCATCGTCGAGTCCCCGGGGAAGGTGACCCTCGGCGGCCTCTCCGAGGTCGCGGCTTTGGAGGACGGCGGCGCACCAGGTTCCAATCAGAGCACGCACGGCGGGATCGGCGCCGATGATCTCCCCCTCGGCTCGTGCGCATCCGTCGAGGATGGCGATGATGTCTTCGAAGTCGGTGCTCGCCAGCGGGTCTCGACGACCGCGGTCCTCGAATGCCTCGATCTTGCAGGCCAGAAGCCAGGGCACCGCCGGCACCATCACGGCCGAGCCGTCA
Source organism: Pseudomonadota bacterium (assembly GCA_043750895.1). GTDB lineage: Bacteria > Myxococcota_A > UBA796 > UBA796 > SXON01 > JAYVAS01. The sequence continues at coordinate 2,791 of JAYVAS010000204.1, read as the reverse complement.
GAGAGCAGTCTCCGTTCGGCGTGCGCAACCGCGGCTCCAAACCACGTACCGGTGAACCCCTGCACCTCCGGGCGCGCGGCGAGGAGGTCGACCATGTGCCCCTTCGGGCTGATGTAGCGACAGATCGGTCCGTCTCGATCCGGTGTCCACCCCCGGCTTCTCGCCTGGGCCTCCAGACCGAACCAATCCATGGCCGTCAGCACGGCGGGAACGATGCAGTCGACATCCTTGGTCCCGCGCAGCTGGGACCGGCCGAACTCGTCGAGGAACAGCCCGATTGTGGCTCCGCCGATGAATACCGGGGGAGGATCGACCCAGCTGAGCTCCTCCACGACCTCGGCGAGGACCGCCTCGATGTTCATGGGAGCCCCAGCCGAGCGCGGATCTCCCTGGCGGCGAGCTGCCGCTCGCGGACCCGGCCAACCCGGATCGCATCGACCAACGTCAGGAGCTCGTAGGCCGCAGGGAAACTCGCCTGGAGCAACGGAGCCCGCGGATGGAGCGGTTCGACCGCCGGTCCCGTTGCGCCTCCGCTGTCCCACGGCCACACGTAGGGGCTTTCGGCGGCGATGATCTCGCGGAGCGGTGGGCCGGCGTGTGCGGTGGGCACCCCACGCGCCAGTGCCCCGATTGTCGCGGGGAACACGTATCGGACGCCGTGCACGAGGAGCTCCTCAGCGCCGGCGCGATCGGCTCGACGCTGCGCCGGATCCCACAATCGTGCGCCTCCCAGTCTCGCCAGGGCACGGAACGTCGTAGCCGGGGACAGATGGAGTGCTGTACCGAGGCGCAGCTGGGTCCAGCTGCTCGTGTCGACGGACAGGAGCCCAGCGAGCACGACGATGTCGACGGGGTTGAGGGGCTGCATTTCACATTTCGATATATGAAATTCGGCCAAAGTGCAAGGGCACTCGCTCACCCCGACCTCGCGGGGCATGGACTCCCCCGATCCCACTCGGAGCCCCGAAAACCGGAAACGCCCGTCTCGGCACCTGCCAAGAACGGGCGTTCCATCGATGGTGGGCGTTACTGGATTTGAACCAGTGACTCCTACCGTGTGAAGGTAGTACTCTTCCGCTGAGTTAAACGCCCGGAAGCGTTGCGCATCTATCTTCGCGCTCCGGGGCGTCAAGGACTATGTCGGAGGGATGGCCTTCTCCGAGCGCGTCGACGTACAAGTGCATGGGGCGGGTTGGGTCGGGATGGCGATCGCCAGCGGCCTGCGGGACGCGGGCGTGCGCGTCCGGCTGGTGGACCCGGCGGGGCCGCGAGGCGGCGCGTCCGGGGTGGCAGCGGGCATCGTGATGGGGGCCCACCCCGAGCACCCGTGGCGCTTCGAAGCGGCGTTGGGAACTGCCGCCGCCGCCGATCTGGTGGCGTTCATCCAGGCGTCGGTGAACGCGGTGCCGGGGCTCGATCGGTGCGGCGTGGACTGGGTCTGCGCCGGCGACGACGCCGATCAGGCCGCCCCCTCGCTCGCCGCCTCGGCCCGGATCGGGCTGCGCGCCGAGGCCACGCCGACCGGCTTTCGGCTGCACGACGCCGGACGGGCGGTCGTGCCGATCGGCGACGTCCCCGTCCACGCCACGCCCACTGAGGCCGAGATCGACGTGTGGGCCACCGGCTCCGCCGTCACCGACCCGTGGCTCGCCGACAAGATCCTGCCGGCGCGCTGGCAGACCGCCCGCGTCCCCGGGCTGCGGCTCGATCGGCCCCGGGTCTCCCGTCAGGCCACCGTCTACGCCGACGACGGCCTGGTCTTCGGGGCCCGCTGGGCGACCCCGCACCTCGAGGTCGGAGAGACCGACCCGCACCCGTCGGACCCGGTGCACGGGATGCTCGCGCGCCTCGTCGGGCAGGACTTCGACCGCCCAGCAGAGGTCGGGGTGGCCGGGATCGTCGCCGAGAGCTGCGACGGACTGCCGATCATCGGCCCGGTCCCCGGTCGACCGCGCGTGGTGGTCTGCGCGGGGTTCGGGATCGCGGGGTTGACCTACGGCTTCGGCGCCGCCGCTTCCGTGGTCGATGGCATCCTCGGTCGCCCCGGGTTTCCGGTGCCCCGGGCGCTCCAGACCTCACGATTCCGTTAGAGTGCTCTGGCCTCGTGTCCCCGACCTCCTACCGACTCGACACCCTCGCCGCGACGCTGGTCGCGCGCCTGGAAGGCGTGCGCCGGGCCCACACCGACGATCCGGAGGCCGCCCGGGCGGCGATTCGCGCTGCGGCGCTCGAGGCGGTGACGGCGGTGGCCGATGAGTGTCGCCGCACCCTCGGGGACGAAACGCAGGCGCGCTTGATCACCAAGGAGATCGAGGGCGTCTTCGTTCCCCGCTACACGATGCTGGCCCTGGAGCAGAACCGGGACGAGACGCGGCTGCGGCTCGGTGGGATCTTCGGGCAGGTGGTGGCGCGGATGCTCGCGCTCCCCGTGGGGTTTCTGGCGATGACGCTGATGATGCGCGTCGCCCCGGGACCCTGGGAGGTCCTGTTCCTCGGCCTGCCACCGGCGGTCCTGTTCTGGCCCGATCTGCTGGGGGCCGTGTGGCGCCGCCGCTTTGGCGGGCAGCTGCAGGAGCTCACCGACGACCTGGCGAAGGTCCAGGAAGCCAACGACAAGCTCGCGCCGGTGCCGGACGTCGAGCCCACCCGGGCGCGCCCGCCCCAACGTGAGGTCAACTGATGGCGGTCAAGATTCAACTCCCGAAGCTCGACAGCGGATGGGTGGCGCGCGGGGTCGCCGGTCTGGTGGCGCTCGTGGTCGGCCTCGTGCTCTACAACAGCAGCACGATCT
>JAYVAS010000203.1:0-4841 GCA_043750895.1 Pseudomonadota bacterium | reverse complement strand
GGTGCCGGTGTCGGGCGCACCCGTGTCGGCGAGGGGCGGCCTGCACGCAATCAAGAGCTGGAACAGCACGAGCATCATTCGGGCCATTCTACCCGGGAGACCCGGCCGCCGTCGACGCCCCACGCTTGCACCTCGGGCGTCCGTGAGGCATGGTTGGGCCATCTCTCTGGATTGTGACCATGCGTCTGCTCCCCCTTCTCGCTCTCTTTGCCTGCACGGGCGACAAGCCCGCGGACGACTCCGCCGCGGACACCACCGGGATCACCGATGGGGACGCCGACACCGACACCGATGCGGACACCGACGCGGACAGTGACACCGACGCCGACAGCGACACCGACGCGGACAGCGACACCGACGCCGACACCGACACCGACACGGTCCCCGACCCGGACACCGATCCGGACGCCACCGACGCCCGCGAGGGGGGCGTCTACGACGTCGATCTCGCCAGCGGGAACGTCACCGAGCCCGCCGGCTTGGGGACGCTGTTGGAGTCCTACATCGACTTCACGTTGCGGGCCGAGGTCACCGATATCCGGAAGAACACCATCATCTTCACGATGACCGACTCGGCCGGAAACCTGCCCCCGACGGCCGTCGGGGGTGACTTCCGGGCCGATCCGACCTTCGCCTGCGGTCCCTCCGATCTCGCCATCACGGTGGGCACCGCGTCGGCGCCCCTTTACGACACGACCTTCGACGGCACCTTCTCGGCGGACGCGACCACCCTCGACGACGTCACGCTCTCGGGGCTGCTCGACACCTCCGGCCTCGGCGTGCTGCTCGACAGCACCGACCCGTCGGCGGTGTGCGACTTCGCCGCCGTGTTCGGTGCCAGCTGCGAGCCCTGCCCGGACGGTACCGAGTATTGCCTACGGCTGACCGATGAAGGGATGACTGGCGTCCTTCTCTAGGGCATGCTGGGGTCGAGGTGACCATGATTCGCGTGCTGTTCTGGGGCGCCCTCCTCGCGGGGTGCCCCGCGTCCGACGATTCCGGCGCGCCGGCGGTCGAGACCGACACCGACACCGACACGGATTCGGACACCGACACGGACACGGATGCGGACACGGACACCGATACCGATACCGATACCGATACCGATACCGATACAGATACCGATACCGATACCGATTCGGACACGGATTCGGACACCGACACCGACACCGACACCGACACGGACACGGACACGGACACGGACACGGACACGGACACGGACACCGACACCGATGCCGACGGCCACGTGGCGGTGGAGATGGTCACCACCCTGGGCACCATCACGCTGGACCTCGATGGAGGGCTCGCGCCGATCACCGCCACCAACTTCCTCGCCTACGTGGACGCTGGCTTCTACGACGGCGCTGACGGCCTGGGCGCCACGGCGTTTCACCGCATCGTGCCCGGCTTCGTGATCCAGGGGGGCGGCTACACCGAGGACGGCACGCTCAAGGAGACCTTGGACCCCATCGCGCTCGAGACGGACGTCGGCCTGTCCAACCTGCGCGGCACCATCGCCATGGCCCGCACCAACCGGCCCAACACGGCCGCCAGTCAGTTCTACTTCAACCTCGTCGACAACACCTTCCTCGACGGGACGGGCAACAGCGATGGCTACGCGGTGTTCGGCGTCGTCACCGCCGGACTGGACGTCGTGGACGCCATCGCGGCGGTGCCAGTGGATGGCGGCAAGTCACCCCTGGACGACGTGGTGATCACGCGGTGCGCGCGCGAATAGGGCGGACGACCCGCTCCCAAGTCGGCCCGCCTTGACCCGACCGCGGCGGACAGCGGGGCGACGAGGAGCTGATCGCACCGCCCGATCGCGGCGACCACCGCCCCGCGTCCCGGGCAGCCGTGCGCGGCGAGCTGGGGGTGCCGGGGCCAGCTCGCCACCGGGTCGGCCGGGGCGGTGAGCGCGCGACGGACTGCCCGCCGCGCGGGGAGGCCGCCGACCCGCATCGCCCAGGCGACCGTCTCCCAGGCCAGGGCGACGTGTTCGATCTCGTCGGCGACGATGCCCGTCAGGGCCCGCGTCACCGCCGGGTCGGTGGCCTCGGCGGCCATCCGCGCGAGCACGACGGTCGAGCGTGCCTCTTCGACCGCCGCGTCGCGGGTGGTGGCGGCGGCGAACGCCGCCAGCGAGCGAGCGGGCGACCGGGGCAGACGGGGGAGGGCGCCGTGGGTGAGGGGGACGCCCGCGTAGCGGCCGGCCAGCGCGAAGGCGACGCGGGCGTGACGGGCCTCGTCGCGTCCGGCGCGTCGCGCTCGGGCGATGAGGGGGGGCGGAGCGCCGAGGTCTTCGAGGTCGGCGGCGAACCGGGCGAAGGAAACGACCGACGCGTGCTCCGCGGCGCCGATCTGGGCCCACCAGAGGGCCAGCCAGCGACGGGCCGCGGGGGCGAGGTGGGGGTCGACCGGCCGGCCGGGTCGAGGGCGCCCCGCGCGGAATCGACCGCGAACGGCGCCGAGGGCCACCGTGAGGCGCCGCCCGCCGCAGCCACACCCCATGCTGGTGACGCAGTCCGCGGCCACCGGGTAGCAGCACACGCCCGCAACCTCCGTGGCCGGCCCCGTCACCTCCAAAAGCGTGCACCAGGTCCCGAACATGGACTCCTCCTGTTCGGACTTCTCCCGCGCCTCCCAGGCCGCCTGGAGGTCGGGCAGGGCGGCTTCGCCTGCGGGGCAGATTCCCGCCGGGCCGCGGTCGAAGCAGGCCTCGACCACTTCGTTTCCCACGGTCGTGCCCGGACTCGTGTCTCCCGAATCGGCGGCGGCAACGCCGACCACCACGCCCATCCCGAGGAGGGGGTACAGGCGGCCGCGGAGGGCGGGGAGGACGTCCATTCTAGCCAGTGTACACCGTGGTGCACGGCGCCGAGCGGGACCGCCGCCGGCCCCGTCCCTGACCTACTCCGCCTGCCGTCGAGCCAGGCGGAGGACGCGTCGATCAGCACCGCCACTCGGCCCGCCCATGCCGCCCGCGGGGAGCAACTGCACACCGATCCGCTTCTGTGTCCTTTGCGGGACGTTTGTTCGGTCCGCATGTCCGATTCTGTACGATTCACTACGTCGGAAGGGTTTGCGGCGTCGGCCGGTGTGGTGGGTCTTAGGAAGTTGGTGCCGCCGAACGACCTGAAGGCAGCTTTGTAAGCTTTACAAGCTGAACGGCCGCACCTTTAACGGAGAGACACATGAGTGACAAAGCAATCGCGGAGCGGGCCGAAGGCGCGTTCGAAAAGCTTGCAGGAACCATCAAGCGGACGGTCGGGCACCTGCTCGGAAATGAGACCATGGAGGCCGAAGGAAGGGTGAAGGAGTTGCAAGGTGACGCGCGCCAGGCCTCGGGCATGGCGGTCGAACGCGCCCAGGGCGCGGTTGAGCAGGCGGCGGGCGTGGTTGCCAACCGCGTCGGCCACGTGATCGACGCGCCGAAGCTCCAGAAGAAGGGCCGGGCCACCGCGGCCAAGGGCAAAGCCCGCGTCAAGAAGAACACCTGAGGGGGATGCCATGCTTTGGACCATTGCGGTTGTGCTCCTCTGCCTCTGGGCGCTGGGATTCGTGACATCCAACACCATGGGGGGGTTCATCCACATCCTCTTCGTGGCGGCCGTGGTGCTCGTTCTCGTGCGGATCATCTCCGGACGAACCATCTCGGCCTGAGACGACGCGACCCCCGAGGTTCTCGATGAATTCCCACCCATCGTCCCAGCCGCGCGCGTCGCGGGCAGGGCGGGCCACCCTCACCACCTACCTGGTGATTGTTCTCCTCGGGGCAGCGGGGTTCCTGCTGATCCTGAAGCCCTACCTGCTGAGCGTCGGCGCCGGTGCGATCCTGGCGGCTGCCTGCTACCCCGCGTACACCCGCCTCAGGCGCCGCATGCCGCCGTGGGGCGCGGCCTCGTTGATCACCGGCGCGGTGGTGGTGCTGGTCCTGGTGCCGTTCACGGCGCTGCTGGTGGCCACCCTCCGGCAGGGCGCCCTCGCGCTGGCCGCGAACGAGGGGGCACCCACTCTGGTGGAGGTGGTGGAGCGGGTTCGGGGGTGGGCCCCGTTCGTGGACACCTTCGGTGACCCGGGGGAGTTGCTCGTGTACCTCCGGGAGGGCACCCAACAGGCCTCGGGCTCGCTTAGTACCGCCATGGTCCATGGGGTGCAGGGGTTCCCCGGCCTGGTCGTGCAGCTCGCCGTCTTGCTCCTCACCACCTGGTTCGGACTGGTGGATGGCCGGAGCCTCTACCGCTGGATCGGGGATCGCCTCCCGCTCCCGCGCGCCATCCGGAGTCGGCTCGGGGCCGCGTTTCTGGCCGCCACCCGCGACGTCGTGGTGGCTTCCCTCGCTGCCGCCGGGGCCCAGGCGGGGCTCATGTTCGTGGCGTTCACCGCCCTCGGGGTGCCCGGGGCCCTCCTCGCTGGAGGCGGCACCTTCATCCTCGGGTGGGTCCCTGCGCTCCCCACGGTGGTCTGGTTCGGTGGCGCCGCCTGGCTCTTTGCGGGGGGTTCCGTCGGGAAGGCGCTGGTGATGGTGGGGTTCGGGTTGGTGATCGGCCTGGTGGACAACCTCGTCCGGGCGGTGGTCCTGCGCGGGCGTCGGGCCCTGCACCCCCTGATCGGGCTCGTCTCCATCCTCGGCGGCATCGCGGTGCTCGGGGTGCCGGGCCTGTTCGTGGGCCCGCTGGCGGCCTGCTTGGTCATCGCCCTCCTCGAGATCTGGCCCACCGTCGCGGATCAGGCCGGGATCCTGGTCACGGCCGGCGGACAACCGGTCCCCGACATGCACTTCCTCGACGAGGACGGTCCCTGAGTGGACGCCTCCGCCTGGGAGGCCGCCCCGTCGGCGC
>JAYVAS010000202.1:0-2779 GCA_043750895.1 Pseudomonadota bacterium | reverse complement strand
CGGCACCCGGCTCTACAACTACGCCAGCGAGGCCGACGCGGTTCGCGATGTGCTCCGCCTCTCCCGGGGCATGACCTACAAGGCTGCCGTGGCCGGGCTGGACCTCGGCGGCGGCAAGGCCGTCATCATCGGGGACCCGTCCACCAAGTCCGAGGCCATGTTCCGGGCGTTCGGGCGGCACGTCGACAGCCTCGGTGGCCGGTACATCACCGCCGAGGACATGAACACCACGGTGGAGGACATGGACAACATCCGCCGCGAGACGCGGTGGGTCACGGGCTCGGCCGCGGCGCACGGTGGTTCGGGCGATCCGTCCCCGGTCACCGCCTGGGGCTGCTTTCACGGCATCCGCGCCTGCCTCGAGGTCACCTACGGCTCCCCGGACGTCGCGGGCCGCACGGTCGCGATCCAGGGCGTGGGGAACGTCGGCTACTACCTGGCGAAGTTCCTCCACGAGGCCGGCGCCAAGCTGTTCTACTCGGACATCAACCAGCGCAACATCACCCGCTGCATGGACCAGTTCGGCGGCGCCGTGGTCGAGGGCGACGACATCTACCGCGCCAACTGCGACGTCCTCGCGCCCTGCGCGATCGGCGGCATCATCAACAGCCGCACCATCCCCATGATCCACGCCCCCATCATCGCGGGCGGGGCCAACAACCAGCTCGACGACGAAGCGCGGGACGGGGAAGCGGTCGCGACGAAGGGGATCGTCTACGCCCCCGACTACGTCATCAACGCCGGCGGGCTCATCAATGTCTACAGCGAGCTCAAGGGCTACCCCCGCGAGAAGGCGATGGGCGATGCCGCCAACATCTTCAACACCGTCAAGCGGGTCATCAACAAGGCCAAGAGCGACGGCACCACCACCATCCGCGCCGCCAACCGGGTCGCGGAGGAGCGCATCGAGGCGGTCGGCCGCCTCAAGCGGGTCTACCTGCCGGCGTAGGCGAGGCCAGGGGGCGTGAACGTCGCGATTCTCTGCTCGGCCCACGGCTACGGCCACACCGGGCGCCAGCTCGCGTTGGCGCAGGCGCTGCGCGCGCGGGGATGCGCGGTGCGCCTGTACACCGCGGTGCCCGTGGCGCGCTTCGAGGAGGACGCCGCCGGTATCGAGGTGATCCCCTGGACGCTCGACGTCGGCATCCTGCAGCGCGACTCGGTGTCGGAGGACCCCGACGGAACCGGCGCCGCCATCGATCGGATCGTCACCGACGCCGGCATCGACGGGCTGGCCGCGTCGGTGCGCGACGTGGACGTGGCGGTGGTGGACATCGCCCCGTCCGGGTTGGAGGCCTGTCGCCGCGCCGGGGTCCCGGCCATCGCGGTGGGAAACTTCGATTGGCCCTGGGTCTACAGCCACTACCCCGCGCTGGCGCGCTTCGTCGGCCCGTGGCGGAGCTGGCATACGGGACACCCGGCGTACTTCGTGGCGCCCGGTCCGGGGCTGTTCGGCTTCGACCGCGTCGAGCCCTTCGGGCTCTTGGGCCGGAAGCGGCCCGCGGTGCGGGTGGCCGAGCGCGCGGTGCTCGTCAGCTTCGGCGGCTTCGGCCTCGCGGCCTTCGACTCCCTGCTGCCCCGGATCGACGGGGTCCACTGGGTGGTGGCCGCCCCCATGCCGGCGCTGGACCGCCCCGACGTGCGCGTCGTCGAGGGGGTGGGCTATCCGGCGCTGGTGGCGGGCGCCGACGCGGTGCTGACCAAGCCCGGCTACGGCATCTACGCCGAGGCCGCCCTCGCCGGGACGCCGCTGGTGTGGATCGACCGCGGCGCCTTTCCCGAGGCGCCCTACCTCGAGGCCGCGATGCACGCGCGCGGGGACGAGAAGGTCGGGGCGGACGGGGTCGCGGCGGCGCTCGCCCGGTGTCTGGCGCGCCCGAGACCGCCCCGCGTCGCCGACGACGCCGCCGACCGGATGGCCGCGTCCATCTGCCGAGGTTGACGTGGTCGGCGGCTCTCCGCCGTTGTGTTAGCCGCACGGGGCGATGTTGTTCCTTGCTGCCATGTTCCTCCTCGGGTGCCCGCAGGCGCCCCCGGAACCGCCCGTCGTCGCCCCCGGTCCGCCTCCCGCGACCACTCCGGCACGCATCGGAAAGCCCAAGCCGCCCGAGCCGGTACCCGCCGCGCCCGTGGTCAAGGCGCCCCCGGTGCCGGTTTCCCCTCCCGTCCTCGGGCTGCATCTCCGGCTGCTCCGGGCCTCCTCCGGTGCGGACGTCGAGCGGGTGCTCGACGGCAACGCCGAGACGGGATGGACCCCCGAGGGGGACCCGGTCGACGAGTCCGTCACCCTCCGCTTCGCGACCCCGGTGGATGCGGACCAGCTCGAAGTGTTGGCCTGCGGCGACTCGCCTCAGAGTTGGTGGAACGTGATCGTCAACGGCGCCGAAGCTGGCCGCGTCGACGTCTCTCCCGGCATGGCCGGGGTGCTCCACCTCGGTCCCGGGTCGGCCGCGACCCGGCTCGCCTCGCTGCAACTGCGCGTCGCCGACGGCCGCCGCGGCGCGTGCCTGGCCGAGCTGGTCATCCGCGCGGGGGGCGTGGCGCTGCCGCTCCGTCCGCCGCGGTCCGTTCCCGGTACGCTCCGGGTGAGCTCGATGCGCATCCCCTACGCAGGGCACCACGCGTGGTACCTCCTCGACGGTCGGCCGGACTTCTCCTGGACCGAAGGCAAGGAGGGGGCGGGAGTCGGCGAGAACTTCACCGTCTCGCTGCTGCATCCGCTCGCGTTGGTCGGTATCGAGCTGTGGAACGGCGACCAGCGGTCGCCTGAGGCCTTCGC
>JAYVAS010000201.1:0-2236 GCA_043750895.1 Pseudomonadota bacterium | reverse complement strand
GTGACCGGCCCCACCAACTCGCCCACCACCCCGAGGACGTCGCCGGCCTCAGTGTTCGGCAGCGTGACCCCCGCTGCGATCACCGTCCCCTCGGCGTCCACCACGTCCACCACCGCGAGGTAGGGCTCGCCCCAGCGGCTGAGGTTGACCCAGGTGCGGCCCGGGGCGATACCGCGCACGGCCAGCACCACCCGGCGTCGCCCGAGCCGCTCGCCCACCTGGACGATCCGCACCGCGGTGAGGGCCGCCGGCCCGTAGAGCGCCCGCCCCGGCTCGATCCAGATCCGGGTGTCGGGCAGGAGCCGCCGCCAGGTCGACAACGACTCGGCGACGGCGTCCAGATCAGCGTCGTCGGCGAAGCCCCCGCCGAGGTCCAGGGTGTCCACCTCGGGGAAGATGCCGCGCAGCGGCGCGAGCGCGTCGGCCACGTCGGTCCAGGCCTGCCCCCGCGCCACCCGCGGACCGGGGTGGGCGTGGAGGCCCGTGACCCGGACCCCCGCGGCGTCCGCCAGCTCACGGGTGCGCGCGAGCGCCTCCATCGGGATCCCGTGGGGGGCACGGGTGCGGGGGCCCACGTCGACCTGGAGGTGCACCTCCCGACCGGCGAAGGTCTCGGCCCAGGCACCGAGCACCCAGGGGTTCGCGACCACCACCACCGCGCCGGCGGCGTAGGCGTCGGCCACCTCGGTCTGCGTGGCGGACCGGGCGTCGAAGAGACCACACCGGGCGGTGGTGCCCCGCAGGCCAACCCCCACGGCGTGGAGGTGGTCGGCGACCGCGGCCTGCCGGCCCTCGGGAAACCAGACCCGCTCCACCGGGAGCGCACGGAAGCGGGCCAGGCGGGCGTCGAGCAGCTCTGCCGACACCAGGCAGCGGTCGGGGGTCGCGACCAGCTCGGCACGACGATCCACCCACCAGCCGCCCACGGGCGCCCCCCGCGCCGGCGCCGCCTCTCCTCCCTCGAAGAGCCGGGTGTGGAGCGCACGTAGCACCCGTCCGGCGCTGCCCTCGTCGACCACCACCGAGAGGGTGGTGTCGGACGCGCCGTGGCTGATCAGGTGCGCGGTCACCCCGACCGCCTCGAGCGCCGGCAGGGCGACGGATACCGCCCGACCGACCAGCGCCACCGAGGCGCACGGCGCCAGGATCCGCACGTCGCCGAACGCCGCGAGGTCCCGCTTGAGGGCGTCGACGACGTCCTGGTCGGCGTCGTTTCCGGCGAGGTCCACGGCGAGGCTCAGGTTGGTGGCGGTGGTGCCCACCAGCGAGATGGAGAGCGCGTGCTCGCGGAACGCGGCGAGGACCTCGCCCAGGAACCCTACACGGGCGCCGAGATCGGGGTTGTCGATGCAGAAGACGGTGAGGCCGGACCGCACCACCAGAGCGCTCACGCCGGGGTCGGCGTCCACGTCCCGCGCGATGCGGGTCCCGGGGGAGTCCGGCGCCAGCACGCTCCGCGCCTCGAGCGGGATCCCCGACTCCCGAATCGGACCGAAGGCCCGCGGATGGACCACCCGGGCCCCGAGGGCGGCGAGCTCGGCGGCCACGGCCGGATCGACCGACGCGATCCCGCGCGCCCGATCGACGAGACGCGGGTCCGCCGTGGCGAGACCGGCCGCGTCTGTCCACAGTTCTAGGTGATGGGCGCCGAGCCGGGCAGCGAGCACCGCCGCCGAGACGTCGCCCCCGCCGCGGCCGAGCCGGACCGCCTCGCCGCTGGGGTCGGACGCGGTGTCGGCCTGGGTGAGCACGTACGGTGACAATCCGAGCCGGGCGGCGATCCCCGGGTCGGGTCGTGCGTGTAGGATCCCGGAGAGGTAATGCCGGTAGTCGGTTCCCGGTTCGGTCACGAGCAGCTCGCGGGCGTCCACGAGGACCAGCCCGGGAAGCCGTTGGCCAAGGAAGGGCAGCGCCAGCCGGGTGAGCATGCGCTCGCCGAGGGTGTAGATCTTCGCCCGCATCTTGGCGGACGCCTCTCCCAGCAAGGTGATGGCGAGGGCGTGCCGACCAAGCTCAGCGAACTCGGTGGCGAGTTGGGCCTCCGCGTCGACCTCCAGCGCAATCCCGAGCTCTACGTGGCGCCCGACGATGCGCTCGATCACCGGGAGGTGATGGCCGCGGATCGAGGCCGCGATCAGGGCTTCGAGGTCGGCCGCCACGCCGCGGAGCGCCGAGACCACCACCAGCACGCCCGCTCCGCGGTTTCGACGGGCCTCGGCCACGGACACCAGCGTGT
>JAYVAS010000200.1:0-4538 GCA_043750895.1 Pseudomonadota bacterium | reverse complement strand
GCGGCGCCACGGGCTGGATGGGCGACGCCTCCATCCGGTTCGACACGGCCCTCCTCACGGGGTTGGAGCTCGGCCCTCTCCAGGTCCTCGCCGAGCTGGGGGTCGCCCTTCGTCCCCCGCTGGACACCGGCTACGACTTCAACCTGACCTCCGAGCTCGCCGGCAGCGGTGGGCTCCGGTACAACGTCTGGCCCTCCCGCGTCGCGATCCAGACCGCGCTGATCGGCCGCGGCAGCTTCCCCACCCTGTTCCAGGGCGAGGCCGAGAACCCCCTGGAGTGGGTGGCGGGGGTCGAGCTGAACCCGGTGCGCTCCTGGCAGGTCAACCTCGATCTGGGTCGGGGTCTGACCGCCGGCTACGGGACCTCCCAGATCCGCGCCATGGCGACCGCAACCTGGATCCTGACCCCTCCCCCGGTGATCGAGGTGGCGAAGAACACCGTCGCGATCAGCGCCATACCCGACGACCTGACCGAGGTGGAGATCGCGCCCGAGCCGGAGCCGGTGGAGGTGCCCCTCGCACGCATCGTCGCTCAGGAGATCGTGATCCGGGACCCGATTCAGTTCGAGTTCGGCACCGACAACATCCTCCCCATCTCCCAACCGACCCTCGAGGCCATCAACAAGATCCTCGACGAGCATCCGGACATCGTGAGCGTCGTGATCGAAGGGCACGCCTCGGAGGAGGGGAGCTTCGCCTACAACTACGACCTCTCCCTCCGCCGGAGCATCGCCATCTTCCGGGCCCTGGTGGAGGTCGGTGTGCACCCGACCCGGCTTTCCTGCCGCGGCATGGGCGAGGTGGATCCCAAGACCGCTGCGACCGACGAGGTTTCGCTCGCCGAGAACCGACGCGTCATCTTCCACATCGTGAAACAGCTCGAGCCCGGGACCCCTTGGCCTGACTACGGCGCCGAGATGAAGGTGCCCTGGTCCGGGGACCGCAGGCCGGTCAAGGTCAAGCCACCCCCACCTCCGCCCCCGGCGCCCAAGGCGCCCGCCCGGAAGGTCAAGGAGGCCGAGAAGGACGACCCGGACCAGTTCCGCGAGGAGGAGGAGCCCGCGCCCACTCCGACCGAGCCGCCCCCGACCGAGCCGCCCCCGGCCGAGCCGACCCCGGCCGAGCCGACCCCGGCCACGCCCCCCCCGCCCGCACCCTCCGACTCCCCGCCCCCGGAGGCCCCATGACCCTGCTCCTGATCACCGCGGCCCTGGGCATCACCGTGGATGGGGTTTGCTACAACGACCTCCTCCAGGACTTGAACTGCAACACCATCGATGTGTCGCTCGAAGTCCCCGTGGATCTGACCGACCCGGTGTGCCTGGCCAACGTGGACAGTCGGGGAAACCCGCTGCCCAACGGGGACTACTACTACGACTACTGGTCGTTCCGGTGCCTCTACCCGGTGACCGGGCTCGACGAGGACGGCGACGGCATGGGCTACGGCACCCTGATCTACCCGCCCGACGCCGCGTACCCGGATCTCACCGCGGTGCTCGCCTGTGACAACTGCCCGGACGTGCCCAACAACGACCAGAAGGACACCGACTGCGACGACTGGGGCGATGTCTGCGACAACTGCCTGGAGCTGAGCAACAACGACCAGCTCGACAGCGACCGGGACACCCTCGGCGACGCCTGCGACAACTGCCCGTTCAATCCCAACCTGGACCAGGTGGACGAGGACCTCGACAACGCCGGGGACGCCTGCGACAACTGCGAAGGCCTCTACAACCCCGACCAGGACGACGCCGACTTCGACGGCCTCGGCGACGACTGCGACAACTGCCCCGTGAACCTGAACCTCGATCAGGTGGACGGCGACAAGGACGGCTGGGGAGACGCCTGCGACAACTGCCCCGAGCTCTCGGACCGCTTCCAACAGGATGCGGACGCCGATGGCCTCGGCGACGGCTGCGACAACTGCCCCACCATCTTCAACATCGACCAGCTCGACTCGGACACCGACGGCGTTGGCGACGCCTGTGATCTCTGCCCCCTCGACGTCGACCCGGACAACGGCGACCGCGACGGCGATCTCCGCGGGAACGCCTGCGACATCTGCCCCCGGGACGCCGACCCCGACCAGGCCGACCGGGACCTGGACGGCGCCGGGGATGCGTGCGACAACTGCCCGGACCTCGCCAACACCGATCAGGGAGACGGGGACGAAGACGGCTGGGGCGATGTCTGCGACAACTGCCCCGCCATCTCCAACCCCGAGCAGGCGGCCACGACCGACACCGACACCCTCGGGGACGCATGCGACGCCGAGCAGCTCCGCGGGGGCGGGAGCCGCTGTGGCACCGCCGCCGGGACCTCAGCCGCCGCTGGGGTGATGCTCGCGGGCCTCCTCCTCCTCGTCCGTCGGCGCCCACACCCGGGGTGAGCACAGCCCGGCCGCCGGGATGACCAGCAACGCCAGCACGAACGCCAGCAGCAGGTGGACCTGGTAGCCGAGGTGGTCCGCGGAGAAGCCGGCGAACACCGAAGCCAGGCCCTGCGCGACGACGACCGTGCTCGCCTGGACGGTGTAGTCGCCGGCGGAGCGGTGCGGCCGACAGGCCACCATCATCGCGGTGAACAACGCGGTGGTGGCCATCGCCGACCCGAAGTGCTCCACTGCCACCGCGGTCGACCACAGCCAGGGCTCGGGAATCGTCGGGACCAAGGCCCACAGGCCGATCGTCGCCGCCTGCACCGCCGCGAATCCCACCAACGCTCGCTGCACCCCGACCCGCCCGACCACGAACGCCGCCGTCCCCGCGCCGGCGAGCGCCGAGACGGAACCAACCACGCCGAACAACCACCCCACGTCGGCCAACCCCAACCCGAGGTCGACCAGCATCGGCTTGACCACGCCAGTGCCGAAGGCGTCGCCGGTCTTGTAGAGCAGCAGCAGCCCCAGCCAGGCCAGAGCCGGGGGACGAGCCAGCCAGGGCGCGAGCGCGAGCGGCTCCGCCGGGATCGACAGCGTGGTCCGTACCGGCACCGTCGGCGTGAGCACGAGCGGCAGGCTGGCGACCACCAACGCCGCGGCGAGCAGGCCCATCGCCACCGTCCATCCGTAGGCGGCGAGCACCCCCAGGAGCGCGCCCCCACCCACGATCATCCCGATCCGGTAGCCGCCCACCTGGATCCCGTTGCCGAGGCCGCGGTCGCGCCCTCGGAGCGCGTCCACCGCGAGGGCGTCGGTCGCGATGTCCTGTGTGGCCGCGAGCAGGTTGGCGACCAGCACGACCACCAGCACGGGGACGATGTCCTGGGCGGGGTCGGCGAGCGCCGCCACGCCGAGCGCGAACACCGAGGCCGCCTGGAGCACGAGGATCGCGCGGCGTCGGCCGACCAGCCCGCGGGTCTGCGGCTGATCGAAGAGCGGCGCCCAGAGGAACTTCAGCGCCCAGGGGAGCGCGAGGAGGTTGCTGAGCCCGATCAGGGAGAGCGACGCCCCGGACTGGCGCAGCAACACCGGGAGCGCCTGGGTGAAGAACCCGAACGGAAGCCCCTGGGACACGTAGAGCCCGGCCAGCACGAGGATCAGGCGCGCGCGCATGCCGGGCGCCGATCTACCGGGGTTCGAGGCGGCCGACCCGGTCGCGCAGCTTCCGGTTGTCGTCCGCCAACGACTCCAACTGGCGCCGCAGCCCCTGGAGCCCCTCCTCGGAGGAGCGTCCGTCGCGGATGTCGGCCATCGCCTCGTACGCGAGGCGGCGACAGCGGCCGTCTCCCGCCGACGCGTGCACCCGGGTCAGCACGCCCAGCGCCCGCGGGTCCCGCACCACCCCCAGCGCATTGATGGCCGCCACCTGGACCCGGAAGTTCTCGTGCTCGGCGAGGATGACCAGGCGCTCCACCACCGGCGTGCGCGCTGCCTCCACCTCGTCCGCGAGCCGCGCCAGCGCCCCGCAGGCCGCCGCGCGCCCCCGGGCGGAGACATGGTCCGCGGTGTAGGCGAGCAGGGTCGGGAGTACGGCGAGGTCACGAAGGTGCCCCAGGGCCTCGAGGGAGCGAGCGCGGAGCAGATCGCCCCAGCTGTCCTCGCCCAGGCACGCGTCCGCGGCGGCGCGCGCGCTCGGATGCCGGAGCCGACCGAGGCTCCGGACCCGCTCGCCGCGCACCTGCACCGACACATCGTCCGGGAGCGCGGCCAGGACGTCGCCCACCTCCGTCCGCCGGACCGAGCCGAGCGCCGCGAACATGCGGCGACGGGCCTTGGGCTCCGGGTCCCCCACCGCGCCCAACAACGCCGCGATCGCGACGTCCCCGCCTCGGGTGCCGAGGAGATCCGCGATCTCGGCCCGAACCCCCCAGAACGGGTCGCGCCGGAGGCGATCCACCAGCGCCGCCACCGCCTCGGGGCTCCCCTCCTCGGCCAGCGCACGGGCGGCGCGGATCCGACCGACGACACCCGGGTCCTCGCGGAGCATCACCAGCAGCATCGAGCGAGGCGTCTTCAGCGTGAGCTCGGCGAGCACGCGAAAATCTCCGTCGATGCGGAGGCGCGTGGGTTCGACCGGGCAGGCGAGGACGAAGGCGCG
>JAYVAS010000199.1:0-29152 GCA_043750895.1 Pseudomonadota bacterium | reverse complement strand
ATGATCGTGGAGCAGTTCCGTGGGGTCCTCCGCCGGCTCGGCGTCGAGCGCATCGACGCCGTCAGCGGTACGGTGTTCGACCCCGAGATTCACGAGGCGGTCATGCACGTCCGAACCGCCAGCGTCGCGCCGGGATCGGTCGTCGACGAGGTGAGTCCCGGCTATCGACTTCGGGGACGGCTGTTTCGTCCCACTCGGGTGACGGTCGCCGCACCCCCTCTGGAGTAGTTCATGTCGAAGGTTATCGGAATCGACCTCGGAACCACCAATTCCTGCGTCTGCGTCGTCGAGGCCCAGGAGCCCCTGGTGATCCCGAACGATGAAGGCGCCCGTACCACCCCCTCCGTCGTCGGCTTCGGGAAGGACGGGGACCGACTCGTCGGGCAGATCGCGCGCCGCCAGGCCGTGGTCAGCTCCGATCGCACCGTGTCGGTGGCGAAGCGCCTGATCGGCCGTCGTTTCGACGACGTCGAGGTGGCGAAGACCCAGGCGCACGTGGGCTACAAGATCGTCGAGGCGGACAACGGCGACGCGTGGATCCGCATCAACAAGAAGGACTGGTCCCCGCAACAGATCTCCGCGATCATCCTCGACAAGATGAAGTCCATCGCCGAGGCCTACCTGGGCGAGCGCGTGTCGGAGGCGGTGATCACCGTACCGGCGTACTTCAACGACTCGCAGCGGCAGGCCACCAAGGACGCCGGCAAGATCGCGGGCCTCGACGTGCTGCGGATCATCAACGAGCCGACCGCGGCCGCGCTCGCCTACGGCCAGCACCGGAAGGGGCGCGAGCGCATCGCCGTGTTCGACCTCGGCGGCGGCACCTTCGACATCAGCGTGTTGGAGATCGACAACTCGGTCTTCGAGGTCCGCTCCACCAACGGCGACACCTTCCTCGGCGGAGAGGACTTCGACAACCGCATCGTGCAGTGGGCGATGGAGGAGTTCGCGGGTCAGACCGGGATGTCCCTCGGGGGCGACGCCGTGGCGCTGCAGCGCATCAAGGAAGCCGCCGAGAAGGCGAAGCACGAGCTCTCCAGCGCCACCGAGACCGACCTGCACCTGCCGTTCATCTCGGCCACCCCGGCCGGCCCCCTGCACCTGCAGCTCGAGCTGTCCCGGGTCCGGCTGGAGTCGATGTGCGCGGATCTGATCGACCGCCTCGAAGCGCCCTGCCGGCAGGCCCTCAAGGACGCGAAGCTCAAGCCCTCCGACCTCTCGGCGGTCATCCTCGTCGGCGGCATGACGCGCATGCCCCGGGTCCAGGAGAAGGTCACCGAGATCTTCGGGATGGTTCCCGAACGTGGCGTGAACCCCGACGAAGTGGTCGCGATCGGCGCCGCGATCCAGGGGGCCGTGCTCAAGGGAGAGGTCAAGGACCTGGTCCTGATCGACGTCGCCCCGCTCTCCCTGGGCATCGAGACCAAGGGTGGGCTCTTCGAGCCGATCATCAACCGCAACACCCACATCCCCTGCAAGAAGGCGAAGGTGTTCACCACCGCGGAAGACAACCAGGACATGGTGCGCGTGCACATCCTGCAGGGTGAACGCGAGCTGGCCGAGTACAACAAGTCGCTCGGCTTCGTCGAGCTGCACGGCCTGCCCCCGGTGCCCAAGGGCATGCCCGAGATCGAAGTCCTCTTCGAGATGGACGGCGACGGCATCCTCAACGTGACCGCGCGGGATCGCGGGACCGGCAAGGCCGCACAGGCGCGCGTCGTGTCCAACTCGGGCCTGAACGAGGCCGACATCGAGCGCATGGTGCACGAGGCCGAGTCGCATCGGGACCAGGACCATGAGCGTCGGGCCATCGCCGAGGACCGCAATCGGTTGGACGGCTTGATCTACGCGACCCGTCGCACGATGGAGGAGTACGCGGAGCTGCTCAGCCCGGCCGACGGCATGGTGATCCGGGAGGCGCTCTACGCCGCCGAGCAGGCGATGGACCGCGACCGGAAGGCGGTCACCGCCGCGCACCAGGACCTGGCGATCGCGGCCGAGCGGCTCGCGAAGGCGGTCTACGCCACCGCTCGGCAGGACGCGGGCGCGGCCGAGCTCGGCGCCCCCGCGCTCGGAGGCGGCGGATCGGCGACGTCGATGACGATCGAAGACGATCTCGTGGACGACGAGAACTGATCGGATCACCGCGGGCGCCTGCGGTCGGGCGTCGCCACGCCCCCCCCAACGCATTACCCCTCCGGCGGGAGCTGTCCGGAATTGGCCCGTCGCGACTACTACGTGGTGCTCGGTGTTCGAAAGAACGCGACGACCGACGAGATCCGGAAGGCGTTCCGTCAGCTCGCGCTGAAGTACCACCCGGACCGCAACCCCGGCGACGCCGAAGCCGATACCCGGTTTCGGGAGGCTGCTGAAGCCTGGGACGTCCTCGGCGACGCCGAGAAGCGGGAGCGCTACGACCGGTTGGGCCCGATGTACACCCACTCTGGGCGTCCCCCCAACCCGGACGAGCTGAACGAGATGCTCCGGGACGCCTTCGGCGCCCTGTTCCGTCGCCGGCGGCCCGACGGTCCCGGCGAGGACCTCCGCTACACGCTCACGCTCACCCTCGAAGAGGCCGCGAAGGGCATGGAGCGGGCCCTCACGGTGGGCCGAAGCGTGCGCTGTCGGGACTGCGACGGGGCCGGGGACGCCCGCGAGGGCCGAATCGCCTGCGCGGCGTGCGGCGGGACCGGCAAATCGGGGACAAGACGGCTGTTCCGGACCGAGTGCGCCGTCTGCGACGGGCGCGGCTACAAGCCGGCGGCGCGGTGTGCGCGTTGCGGCGGCGAGCGGCGGGTCTCCGTGGAGGACACCCTCAAGGTGAAGGTCCCCGGCGGGGTCGCCACCGGTCAGAAACTCAAGCTTCGAGGAAAAGGCAACGATCCGGTGCCCGTCACCGGGATGGCGAGCGGCCCCCCAGGTGATCTCTACGTCGTGGTGAACGTCGACGACCATCCCCTGTTCCGGCGCCGCGGCGCGGACCTGCTCGCCGAGGTGCCCGTCACCTACATCGAGGCCACCCTCGGCACCGAGCTTCCCGTCCCCACCCTCGACGGCTCCACCACCATCAAGATCCCGAGCGGCACGCCCTCGGGCCAGACCTTCCGACTCCCCGGGCGGGGGCTGCCGAACCTCGAAGGGGGAGGCAAAGGAGATCTCCACGTGAAGGTCGTCATCGAAATCCCCACGTCGCTCTCTGACGACGCTCGGAAGGCGCTCGCGGCCTTCGGCGAACGCGCGGGGGTCACCTCCCATCCGCGGCGCACGAGCTACGCGGAGACGATGCGAGCGCGGCGGTGAGGGGTCTCTACACCCTCGCGTTGTGCCTGCTCGTGGGCACTGCCCACGCCGCCGAGCGCCTGCCCACCGTGGTCACCCGCGCGTTGGAGACCTCGAACCGCGCGGTCGCCCTCGCCTCCCTGGAGGCCGAGGTCGGCACCAACACCGACCCCAAGTCGCTGCCGTGGGTGCTGCTCTACGCCGGTGAGCTGCGGCGCCTGGAGGGCGACCTCCCGTCGGCGCGTCAGCACTTCGAGTCGGTGGCCGGGGACTGGCCGGCTTCGGGCGCACGGGGGCCGGCCGTGCTCGGCCTCGCCGTGGTCGACGCGGGCGGTACCGCGGGGGGGAACGTCCTCGCCACCCTGGGTCTCATCCCCGACACCAACGTGCCCGCCACCCTCAACGCCGACCGGTACCTCCTGCTCGCCGACGCCCGCGCCAGCGCCGGGGCCCCCGCGGACGAGGTGGCTGGGCTGGCCCGGAAGGCGCGGACCTACGCGGCCGAGGACCGAGAGGTCGCACGCCGGGTGAACAAGGCGACGGAAAGCTGGCTGCTCGCGGCGA
This sequence comes from Pseudomonadota bacterium, assembly GCA_043750895.1. Classification (GTDB taxonomy): domain Bacteria; phylum Myxococcota_A; class UBA796; order UBA796; family SXON01; genus JAYVAS01. The sequence goes on along the minus strand of JAYVAS010000199.1, from coordinate 25,309 downwards.
ACACCACCCCCGCGGAGGCCACGGCCGCCGCGATCCCGTCCGCCGCGATCCCCTCCGACCTCGCGGCGATCGAGGCCATCCGCGCGGACCTCGCCGCGCACCGCTTCGACGAGGTGCTCCGGAAGTCCGCTGCGTTCACCAGCGCGTTCCCCGAGTCCCCCTTCGCGAGGGAAGCCGGCTACGCGGCGCGTCGGGCCACGGCGAAGGTCGCCCCGGACCCGAAGAAGGTGCTCGTCCTCCTGCCGCTCACCGGCGTTTGGTCGGTGCCGGCGGCCAACCTGCGGGCCGCGATCGAGCAGGCGAACCAGAGCGCCGGCGCGAGCGCCATGCTCGTGTTCCAGGACACGGCGGGCAAGCCCGAGCAGTGTGTGAAGCTGCTCGAAGCCGGCGTCATCGACGGCGGAGCCACCTACGTGATCGGCCCCCTGCGCCGAGAAGAGGCCGTCCTGTGCGCCCCCGCGGCGCAGGCGCTCCACGTCCCGATGTTGACCCTCTCCTCCTCCCCCGAGCTCGCTGCCATCGGCGACGCGATCTTCCGCCCCTTCCCGTCCACCGAAGAGCAGATCTCCGCGCTCCTCGACGAGGTCTTCGAGCGCCGCGGGAAGACGACCTACGCCATCCTCCACCCCAAGACCAGCTACGGCGAGAACGCCGCCACCGCCTTCCAGGCCGAGGTGCTGCGCAGGGGCGGCCAGGTGCTGCGCATCGTGGGCTACGACCCGAACGCGACCGACTTCCGGAGCACGGCGAAGGCGCTCGGCGAGAAGGACTACAAGGCCCGGGCCGCCGAGTTCGCCCAGCTCAAGGCCCAGGCGAGCGCCCGCGGGGAGGACCCTGCCAAGGTGGTGCTGCCCCCGGATGCGGGCTTCTCCGCCATCTTCATCCCCGACAACTACCAGCATGTCGCCCTGATCGCCTCGGCGCTGGCCTTCGAGGAGTTCCCGGTCGGGAGCTTCCGCCCCCACTACAACGACGAGCCGATCACCCTGATCGGCCTCAACGCCTGGAACAACGACGATCTGGCGCGGCGGGGCGGGAAGTACGTGGTCGGCTCGATCTTCGTGGACGCGTTCGACCCGCGCGCGAACGACCCCGAGACCCGTCGTTTCGTCGAACGCTGGAAGGAAGAGCACGACGGCAACGCCCCGTCGGTGGTCGAGGCCGTCGGCTACGACACGATGCGCCTCGTACAGAAGGCCATTCGAACGGGCGGCGATCCGCTGCGGGCCCTCGCGGGCGCGACCATCGAGCTCGGCGTCGCCGGGACCGTCGGCTTCGACGCCGAGCGCCGCGCCAGGCGCACCTGGCGGGTCCTGAGCGTCAACTCCGGAGGAATCGTGTCGCTCGGGGCTGACGCGCCGCCCACCGAGGAGGGCGCCAGCCCCCCATGACGGCGGATGACGAGGAAGCCGTCATCGCCGCCCTCCAGGCCGCCGTCGGCACCGTGGCTCCGCCACTGGTGGGCATCGGGGACGATGCCGCCCTCGTGGGGGGCGATCTGGTCGTGACCACCGACACCATGGTGGAAGGCACCCACTGGGACAGTCGGCTGTCGGCCGAGGACGTGGGCTGGAAGCTGGTGGCCGTCAACGTCTCCGACCTCGCCGCGATGGGGGCCCGCCCCGCCTGGTGTGTGCTGGCGCTCACCCTCCCCGGCCCGCTGCACCTCCCCTGGGTCGAGGCCTTCGCCGCCGGTGTCGGCGCGGCCTGCCGGCACTGGAACCTGCCCCTCGTCGGCGGGGACACCACCCGGGGGCCGGCCCGCGTGGCCACCCTGACCGCGGCCGGCAACGCCCCGCGCCCGGTCCGCCGGTCCACCGCGCGTCCGGGCGACCTCGTGTGGGTGTCGGGCCCGCTGGGCCGGGCCGCCGAGGCGTTCCTGTCGACCACGCCTTCCGAAGCGGCGCTGGCGTGGTTCCGCCGGCCCCAGCCGCCCCTCGCCCTCGCCCTCGCCCTCGCCGATGCCGGGGCCGTCAGCGCGATGATGGACCTCTCCGATGGGCTCCAACGCGATCTCGCGCGGCTGTGCGTCGCGTCGGGCTGCGGCGCGACCATCGACGTCGACGCGCTCCCCGGGGCCGGTCCACTGGCCTGGCGCACCGCGTTCGGCGAAGACTATGAGCTTTTGTTCACCACCCCCCCCGACACGCAGGATGCGGTAGAGTACATCGCGGCACCAATGTCAACCCGTCCGACGTGTATAGGCCGCATCGAGCAGGCCGGCGGCGTCCGCCGTTTGGACGGCGCGCCATGGCCGACCCCGCTCTACGCTCACTTCCCCTCTCGGAGGGGGGCCTCCTGACACCTCTTCTCCTCTTCAGTGCCTCCGCCTTCGCCTCCGAGACAGAAGGCACCGTCATGGACCCGGGCTCCGTCCCCTTGGTGTTGGGGTTGATGCTCGCCCTGCTCGTGGCCAGCGGCTTCTTCGCCATGAGCGAATCCGCCCTGTTCAGCCTGCAGAAGGTGGACCGTGAGGCGCTGCGCGACGACGCGCGCGTGGGGGACCTCATCACCAGCCTGCTCCACCGCCCACGGCGGCTGCTCGCAGCGCTCCTCATCGGGAACGAGGTCTCCAACATCGCGCTCTCCGCCGCCTCGGCGTCGGTGCTGATGACCCTCGCCCCCACCCTCCCGTGGTTGAACGTCGTGGTCGCCGCGCCGTTGCTGATCCTCTTCGGCGACGTGTTCCCCAAGACCTTCGGACTGCGCTTCGCCCGGCCCGTCGCCAGCACCATCGCGCGTCCGCTGGCGTTCTGGAACGAGGTGATCTCGCCGGTTCGGTTCGTGCTGGCCGGCACGGTGGACGGGCTCCTCCGCCTGGTCGGCGTGCAACCGCCCGACGACGCCGAGACGCTGCGGGAAGAGCAGCTCCGGACCCTCATCGACCAGGGCATGGAGACGGGGGTGATCCAGCCGATGGAGCAGGAGATCATCCACCGGGTCTTCGAGTTCGGCGAGCTGCCCGTCTCGCGCCTGATGACGCCGCGGCCCGACATCTTCTCCTACTCGATCACCACCCCGTGGGCGGAGCTGGTCGCGGCGATGCGGGAGGCCCGCTACAGCCGAGTCCCGCTCTGGCAGGGGAACGCGGACAACGTCGTCGGCATCCTGCTCGCCAAGGACCTGCTCAAGCTGCGTGGCGGCCCGCCGCCGAACGCGCGCCAGCTCCAGCGGATGCTGCATCCGGCGCTGTTCGTCCCGCCCTCCAAACAGGCGAAGGACCTGCTCCGCGAGTTCCGCGGCCGCATGGCGCACCTGGCCCTGGTGGTGGACGAGCACGGGTCCGTGGTGGGGCTGATCACCCTCGACGATCTGCTCACGGAGCTGGTCGGAGAGGTGTTCGACGAGTCCGACGCCGAGGAGGCCGAGGTCACGCAGCTCCAGCCCAGCCAGTGGATGGTGCGCGGTGGCATGGACATCGATGACTTCGCCACCGCGTTCGACATCGAGCCGCCCGAGGGAGACTGGACCACGCTGGGCGGCTTCGTCTTCCACCTCCTCGGCCGTGCCCCCCAGAAGGGCGACGAGGTGGGCTGGAACAACCTCACCTTCCACGTGTCCGGGGTCGAGGGTCGCCGGATCACCGAGGTCACGCTCAGCCGCGAGGACGCCGACGCCGACGCCACCGAGGAGGGGGGCGCGTGAGCGAACTGCCGCTGGTGATCCTGGCGCTCCTCGTGCAAGGCTTCTTCTCCGGCTCGGAGATGGCCATCGTTGGGTCCGACCGCCTCGTGCTCAAGGCCCGTGCCGCCGACGGCGACGCTGGCGCGAAGCGGGTCCTGCGCCTGCTCGAACACCCGGCGCGGCTGGTGGGGTCGTGCCTCATCGGCACCAACCTCGCGCTCATCACCGGGACCACGCTCGCCACGCTGTCGCTCGGCCGGCTCGGCGTCCCCGAGCCGATGGTCGTCGCGCTGTACGCACCGGTCTCCATCGTCTTCGCCGAGCTGATCCCCAAGAGCGTGTACCACCAGTACACCAACGTCATGGCGCCCCTCGTCGCGCGGCCCATCGCCGCGGTGGCCTGGCTGCTGACGCCCGTGCTGGCCGCGGTGGAAGGGATCACCCGCTTGATGATGAAGGTGTTGGGCGTCGCCGACGCGAAGGCGCACACGGTGCGGCGCGAGGACATCCGCCTGCTCCTGGACAACTCGACCTCCGGCGACATCCGGGCCGACGAGAAGGAGATGATCCAGCGGGTCTTCTCGTTCAGCGACACCTCGGTCGAGGACGCCATGGTGCCGCTCATCGAGGTGGTCGGGATCGCCGACACCGCGACCTGCGACGACGCCACCGCCATGCTCGTGGAGCAGGGCTACTCGCGGCTCCCCGTCTACCGCAAACGTATCGATCGCATCGTCGGCATCGTCAGCCACCACGATCTGCTCTTCGCCCCCGAAGGTACCGCTCCCATCAGCAGCGTCATGCACCCCGTCATCTTCGTGCCCGAGACGAAGCGGGTGGACCAGCTCTTCCTGGAGCTCCGCCGGAAGCGCCAACGGATCGCCATCGCCGTGGACGAGTACGGCGGCGCGGTGGGGATGATCTCGATCGAGGACATCCTCGAGGAGATCGTGGGCGACATCGAGGATGAGTTCGACCGGCGGCGGCCCCTGGTGCGCAAGGTCGGCGAGCGGGCCTGGGTGGCATCGGGGCGGGTCGAGGCCGAGCCGCTCCTGGCCCACACCGGCTTCGAGATGCCCGAAGGCGAGTACGAGACCCTGGCCGGCTTCCTCCTCGCCAAGCTCGGCCGTGTGCCGGCGCTGGGCGAACGCCTCACCTGGGGCGACCACGTGTTCATCATCTCCCTCGCGAACGAACGGGCGATCCTCGAGGTGAACGTACAGCGGGTCATCCGGCCGGCGACCTCGTGACGTACAGCCGGTACCTCGCGGGCACCCAGCTCGTCTGCGTCGACCGCGCGGCGCTCCGCGGGGTCGTGGCGTCTCCGGTGTTGAGCGCCGTCCCCGACGCGCCAGCGTGGCTGCCGGGGGCCTTCAACCACCTGGGCCGGGCGGTCGCGGCCATCGACGCCGCCCTGCTCCTCGGGCTGGGGCGGGCCACCGACCCTCCGGCGTACCTGCTGCTGGTAGAGGCGCCCAACGGCCTGCTGGGGCTCATCGCCGAGCTCGAGCCCGACGAGGTCCACAGCGACGCGACGCCGCGACGCGGCGCGGTCCTCGAGCTGCTGGACCGGAGCCAGGATCTCCTGCGCATCGACCTGAGCGTGCTCGAGCAGCGAATCGAAGCCGCCCTCGTGGATCTGACGAACCCCGCGCTATAGTCGAGAGCGATTGGACAGAAATCGATACCGTTCCCTGTTCGTCGAGGAGGCCCGCCGGCGAATCGGCGAGGGCGAGGCGCTGCTCGCCCTGCCCGGAGGCCCGCGTAGCGAGGGCTTTCTGATCGCGTGCCACACCCTCAAGGGGATGTGCGCCCAGATGGGCTACGCCCGACCCCACGCCATCGCGCACGCGATGGAGGACCTCTGCGACGCCCTCAAGGGGGGGCAGATCGCCCCGGACGCCGCGCTGAACGCGCTGTTGGTCGAAGGCTTCAGCACCATCGCCGGCATCGTGAGCGACATCGAGCAGGGCGTCGACGTCGAGTCCGCGGGGGACGGCGACCTGGAGCGCCGGATCCGCGCCCACCTCCGCGTCACCGGGATCACGGCGTTCGCGATCGTCCGCGAGCCGGAGCCCACGCCGGACGAGCCCGATACCGCGCCGCGCGGGGAAGAGGCCATCAGCGCGATCGCCGACCTGATGTCGGCCCTCCGGCGCGTCGAAGCGCTGACGGCCGGGAACCAGCCGGTGGCCACCGAGGTGCAGCGGATGCAGGCCGCGGTCCGCCGGGTCTTCGCCCGGCTGGTCGAGCTCAGGCAGGTGAGCTTCGACACGCTGGTCCCCGCCCTCCGCCGCCAGGTCCGCGGCGTGGCGGGCCTCCAGGAGAAGCAGGTCGACTTCGACATCCGGGGCGAGAACACCCTGGTGGACGGCCCGGTCCTGGCCAGTCTCCAGGGCTGCCTGGCCCAGCTCATCAACAACGCGGTGGTCCACGGTATCGAGTCCCCCGAGGTCCGGCGACGGGCCGGCAAACCCCGCGCCGGTCGGATCGGGCTGGTGATCGAACGCTCCGGCGAGAACCTCACCGTCGAGTTCACCGACGACGGGTCCGGCTTCGATGAAACGCGGCTGCGCGCCCTCGCCGGCGAGCCCACCGGCGACGCCATCCGCATCGCGAGCCGGCCCGGGGTCACCACCGCCCGTCAGCTGGACGGGCACGCGGGGCGGGGACAGGGGCTGGGCGCGATCTCCCATGCCGTCGAGCAGCTGGACGGCACGGTCGAGGTCCACAGCCAGCCCGGCGTCGGGACGCGCTTCTCCATCACCATGCCCAGCGCCACGCGCCCGGCGGAGCTGTTGCTCGTCCAGGCCGGCGGACTGACGCTCGGACTCCCCACCCGTGTCCTCGCCCACCGCGCCCCGAACCACGTCGACGGTGCCCCTCCCCTGCTGGAGCTGCCGGTCAGCGGATCGGCGGTGGTGGGCTTGCGGGACGGCGGCGTCCGCGGCGTCGACCGCATCGTCGGACCGGTGGACGCGCTGGTGACCCCCCCTCCCTTCCCGATCAACCGACTGCCGCGGGTTACCGGTGCCACGGTCGGCCCCGACGGCACGATCCTGTTCGTGGTCGATCCGTCCCTCCCCTCGCCCCACGCTGGAGCGCCCCGTTGAACGCCATCGTCATGACCGCCGACTGGGAGCCCCGGGCCGGCTACAACGTCACCCCCCGCGAGACCGAGACCGGCAAGGCCACGATGGCCTCGCAGGTGTTCCGCCGCCCGAAGTTCACCCCGACGACCGTTCCCGACCCGACGCCACGCCCCGACGAGGTACTGCTCAAGGTGCGGTCCTGCGGTGTCTGCGGGAGTGACACCCACTGTTACGAGCACGACGCCGAGGGCTACGTGCTCTTCTCGGGCCCCGTGCGCCTGCCCTGCATTGTCGGGCACGAGTACACGGCCGAGGTCGTCGAGGTCGGGTCCGAGATCCGCAACCTCCGGAAGGGGGACCTCGTCGCCGCGGAGGGCATGCTCTACTGCGGCGTCTGCGAGGCGTGCCGGACCGGGCATCCCAACCAGTGCCCGCACCTCGACATGGTCGGCTTCAGCGCGCCGGGCGCGTACGCCGAGTACGTCACGGCGAAGGAGCGCTTCCTCTGGAACATCAACGGGCTCGCGGAGAAGTACGGGAGCGCCAAGCGCGCCTGCGACATCGCCGCCCTCGTCGAACCCATCGCCTGCTCCTACAACGGCATGTTCATCTCCGCGGGAGGCATGCTGCCGGGGTCCCATGTGGCGGTGTTCGGCTGCGGGCCCATCGGGCTCGGCGCCATCGCGCTGGCCCGCGCCGCCGGCGCCGCCACCATCGCGGCCTTCGACACCATGGCCGAACGAAACGCCGTCGCGCTCCAGATGGGCGCCGACTTCGCCGCCGATCCCCGCACCACCAACCCCGCCGAAGCCATCCGCGCGCTCAGCAACGGGTGGGGAGCCGACATGATCGTCGAAGCCGCCGGGGCCGCGCTCCAGACGATGCCCCAGATCGAACGCTCCTTCGCGCCGGGCGGGAAGATGGACTCCCTCGGCCGAACCGGGCTCCGCGCGCCAGTCCTCCTCGACGTGCTGGTCACCTCAGCGGCGAGCATTTCGGGTGCCCGCGGGCATGCGGGTGGCGGCTGTTTCCCGAACATCCTGCGGCTGATGGAGCGGGATCGGCTCAACGTCGAGCCCATGATCACCAGCCGCTATCCGTTCAGTCGCGCCATGGACGCCATCGCGAAGAGTTGTGATCGTACCGACGCCAAGGTGATGATCGAGTACGGGTAGCGCCCGGTCGAGGCGCACTCTCCGTCATCGACCAAGGCCCGACGACTGCTTGTTACGAACAGCTAAGGTACGGACCGCCGCAACCCGTTAGAGGGCGAGGTGTCGACCGGGCCGACCACGGCCTCGTTGACTTCGGCAAAACCGCCGTGCTATTCCGCTGAATCCTGGCTGATCGAAGGAAGAAATGGGCAAGGCCATCGGCATCGATCTCGGCACGACGAACTCTTGCGCCGCGATCGTAGAGATCGGCAAGCCGCGCGTGATCACCTACAAGGGTGGCGCCACCACGATTCCGTCGGTGTTCGCGATCAACGAGCGCGGCGAGCGGCTGGTCGGCCACGACGCCAAGAAGCAGGCGCAGCTCAACCCCGCCAACACCGTCGCCGCCGCCAAGCGCCTGATCGGGCGCAATTTCCACTCGAAGACGATCGAGAAGGTCCGGCAGGTCTTCACGTACGAGTTGGTCGAGGGAGAGTCCTCCGAGGTCCTGATCAAGGTCCGCAACCAGGTCTTCACGCTGGAGCAGATCTCCGCCGCCATCCTCCGCAAGATTCGGGAAGTAGCTGAGGAGTCCCTCGGCGCCGAGGTCGATCAGGCCGTCATCACCGTCCCGGCGTACTTCAACGACCCGCAGCGGCAGGCCGTGCGCACCGCGGGCAAGATCGCCAACCTGAAGGTCCTCCGGATCCTCAACGAGCCCACCGCCGCCGCCCTCGCCTACGGGCTCGGCAAGAACCTCCACGAGCGCATCGCCGTCTTCGATCTCGGCGGCGGCACCTTCGACATCTCCATCATCCACATCAAGGGTCCGGTCTTCGAGGTCATCGCCACCGGCGGCGACACCTTCCTCGGTGGCGTGGACTTCGACGATCGTGTCATGCAGTGGGTGCTCGAGAGCTTCCACAAGCAGTTCGGCGTGGACCTCTCCTTCGACCGCGTCGCGGTCCAGCGCATCCGGGACGCGTCCGAGGCCGCCAAGATCGAGCTTTCGACCACCACCCGCACCCACCTGCACATTCCGTTCATCACCATGGGCGAGGCCGGCCCGCTCGACGTGGCGATGGAGCTCACCCGCGAGAAGCTCGAAGAGCTCACCGGGGACCTCGTCGAGCGCACGATGGTGAACACCGAGCGCATCCTGAAGGAGGCGAACACCGAGGTACACGGGATCGACGAGGTCCTGCTGGTCGGCGGTCAGTCACGCATGCCGCTGGTCCAGCGTCGGGTGACGGCCCTCTTCGGCAAACCGCCCAGCAAGGGTGTGCATCCCGACGAAGCGGTCGGCATCGGCGCCGCCATCATGGCGCACTCGCTGGCCGCCTCCACTCCGTCCGACGTGACGCTGCTCGACGTCCTCCCGATGCCCATAGGCATCAACAAGGTCGACGGCCGGATGCACGTGCTGTTCCCCAAGAACCAGCCGCTGCCGGACTACAAGACCCGCACCCTGACGACCAGCAAGGAGAACCAGCGGTCGATCATGCTCAAGATCTACCAGGGCGAGAGCGAGCTCTGCCTGGAGAACGAGCTGCTGGGCACCTTCGTGTTCTCGGGGATTCGCCCCGCGCCCAAGGGCAAGGTGCAGATCGAGGTCACCTTCCACATCGACTCGGAAGGCATCCTCAACCTGAACGCCCGCGACAAGCAGACCGGCCAGACGGTGGAGAGCACCCTCAAGCTCGGCAAGGGCAGCGCCGCCGGCGAGGAAGGCGCGGCCTCCCCCCCCGGTCGAACCCCCGCCGCGGCGACCCCCACCGCGGCCGCCAAAGCCGCGCCGGCCGCACCGGCAGCCCCCGCCGCACCCGCCGCAGCGCCCGCCGCACCCGCCGCGGCGCCCGCCGCACCAACGCCCTTCCAGATGCCGCAGTCGACCCTCGCGCCCGGCGCGGGGGAGCCCGACTCGGTCATCCCCGAGGACGCGCTGGAGCCCGTGAGCGAGTCCCTCCCGCACCCCGCCGTCTCCCAGCCGGTCACGGAACCGCCCACCGCCGAGCCGACGCGGCCCTACCCCGCCGGGATGCCGCGCCCGCTCCCGACGCCGCCCCCGGCACCCGAACCCGCGAGCCTGCTCAGCCGGGTGTCCGGCTGGTTCAAGGGCCTGTTTGGCAGTTGAGAACCCGCTCGCGGAGCGGGTGGTGTACGTGCTCGTCCGCCCGCTTCAGTCGGGCAACGTCGGCGCCGTCGCCCGCGCCATGAAGAACATGGGGCTGCGGCGACTCGTCGTCGTCGCCCCGCGCGCGCTGGACATCGACCGCGCCCGTTGGATGGCGCCCAGCGCCACCGACATCCTCGACGAGGCCCGCTACGTGCGCACGGTGGCGGAGGCCGTCGCCGATTGCCACCACGTGTACGCCACCACGGCGCGGGCGCGCCACCACCAGTGGCCCTCCGTGGACCCGCCGGATTTCGCAAAGGGAGCGGCCACCGGCACCGGGAGCAGCGCGATCCTGTTCGGTCCCGAAGATCATGGGCTCGACAACAACGATCTCGCCCACGCCCACACCCTCGTCCACATCCCCACCGCGGCCCACGCCTCCCTGAACCTCGCCCAGGCCTCCCTGCTGGTCGCCCACGCGGTGTTCAACGAGGCGCGGGCCGGGGGTTGGCACCCCGACGAGGGCGGGACAGGCCGACGGGGCGGGCCCGCGCGCGGGGCGGCGCCCACACCCAACGCCCACCGGGACGTAGCACCCGCCGGCGCCATCGAGCCGCTGGTGCGCGAGTGGATGCAGAGCGTGGAGCAGGGCACCTACCTGCGCGGGCATGAGCCGCTCCTCGTCGAAGGGACGGTCCGCCGCATCCTCGCGCGCGCCGGCCTCGACGCCCAGGAGATCGTGGTGCTCCGCGGCATGTTGCGCAAGATGCGGTGGCGGATGAGCCATCCGCTGACCGAGTAGCCGCGGCGACATCGGCATCGTCGGGATGATCACCGGACCGAGCAGGCGTTACGGCATGGCCGCGTCGGCGATGCTGATCGCGTCGGATTGGTCGGCGTACTCGGCGCGCAGCCGTTGCAGCACCACCCCGGCGCGGGCGGGATCACCCTTCTCGACCAGGGCGCGCACCTGGCCGGAGAGCGCGAGCGCGCCGTAGTACCGATCGGGGAGGGCGGCGGTGGCGGCGGTGAAGAAGCCCTCGGCGGCCGCCGCGTCCCCGCCCGCCAGGGCGCACTCCCCCTGACCCAGAAGCGATACGGCGCGGCTCTCGGCGTCCCCGCTCAGGCCGGTGTACACGGCGCGGGCCTCGTCCACTCGCCCCAAGGCCAGGAGTGCCTCCCCGTGAACCTGGGCCAGGGTGAGGGCGTAGCCGGCGTCGACGCCCGCCAGCCCTTCGACAACCACCAGCGCACCGGCGGCGTCGCCGCGGTTGATCCGCGCCCGCGCCAGTCCGAGGCTGCCCGCGGACCGGGTCTCGAGGTCCCCCGCGAGAGCCAGCCGGCCCCAGGCGGTCTCGGCCTCCTCCCAGCGCCCCAGCCCCTCGAGGATGGTCGCGCGCTCCACCGGCGCCCGAGGATCGTCGCAGCTCTCGAGGGCGGCCAGGGCTCCAGAGTAGTCGCCCTTCTCCCGCAGGACGCGCGCCAGGCCCAGGGCCCCCGCCGCCTGGCCCCCGGGGATCTCCACCAGGGCGAGGAACGCGGTCCGGGCCTCCTCCAACTGCCCCGCGTCCAGGTAGGCGTCCGCGAGCATCTCCCCGCGCCAGGCCGCGTCCTCCACGCCCCCCGGGACCAGGGCCGCCAATCGTGCCGCCGCCTCGGCGGGGCGCCCGGCCTCACGCAGGGTCCCGCTCAACTCCATGCCGAGCTCGAAGCCGCCATCGGCCTCGTACCGCTCCCCGAGCGTGATCGCGTCGTCGAACCGCCCCTCGCGCCGGAGCGCGCCCACCGCCGCCACCGCGAGCTCGCCCCGTAGCGCGTCGTCCTGCTCGGTCTCGAGCCAGGCCCGGATGCGTTCTAGCCCCTCCTCGCTCTCCCCCAACAGGACCGTGGCCCGAAGCCAACCGCCGCGCGCCGCCGCGCGTGCTTCGCCCGGGGTCGACTCCGCGAGCGCCTCCTCGTACAGCGTCCGGGCCCGCGCCGGATCGGTCCCCAAGGCCTGGCCGGCGACCGCGAGTCGCGCCTGCACCCGCACGGCGGGATCGGGGGCGTCGAGCATGGAGGCGTACAGCGCGGCGGCCTCGGGGTCTCCCGCCTCCTGGAGGACGTGGGCCAGGGCGATCTGCACGTCCGCCTTCCGGCCAGCGTCCCCACCCGGTCGGCTGAGCGCCAGCCGGTAACTCTCGGCCGCGCGCGCGTACGCGCCTCCGCGCTCGTCGAGCTGACCGAGGGCGTAGAGCGCTTCGACGGCCCAGACCCCGTCGCCGGCTCCCACCTCCGTGTACCGCTGCGCGGCATCCTCGCGCCGGCCGCGCAGCTCGGCGGTCCGCCCCAGGCCGAGCCGGCACTGATCGGCCACCTCCCCTTGCGCGGTGGCCAACAAGGCGAGGTAGCGCGCTTCGGCATCCTGGAGCCGGCCGCCGGTGACCATCGCCGCGGCGGCGCCCAGCTGGATGCGCTGGCGCACGGGCACCGAGGAGGTCTGGCCCATCAACGCCCCGTAGCGGCGGAGCGCCCCGTCGATGTCTCGCTCCTGCACCTCGAGATCGGCGAGCGAGAGCTGCGCCTGCATGCGTGCCTCGGGGCCGGTGGTCGGGTCGTCCGCCAGGGCGACCCACAGGGCCCGGGCATCAGCCTGCTTCCCGGACTCGAGGTAGCTCCGGGCCTGCCCCAACCGGATCTCGTCCCGCAGCTGGGGGCTGGACTCCGCCATCTGGGCGGCGGCCGCGGGATCGGCGACGATCAGCACCCGGGCAAGCTCGATCCGCGCGTCTTCCTTGAGGTGGGGCTCGATGTCCTCGGCGTCGAGCACCCGGCGCAGCGCGGCGATGGCTACCTCCGCCTGGCCGCGCCGCCGGGCGATGACCGCGCTCGCCAGCTCGGCGCGGGCGCCCAGATCGGCGTTGTCGCCGGCGATGAGGGTGGCGAGCATGGCGTCCGCCTCGGCGTCGGCGCCCCGCCCGGCGAGGAGCTCGGCCGCCCCGAGGTAGGCCTCGGCGCCCACCCCCCGGGGCAGCGCGATGAGGGAGCGATACATGGCCAACGCCCCGTCCGCGTCGCCGGCGTCCGCCTGGAGTCGGGCGAGCCGGAGGCGCATCGGCACCTGGTCGGCGGGATCGTCGAGCCCGGCGAGCGCCTTCTCCATCACCTCGCGCGCCCGGTCGACCCGCCCCTGGGCAGCCCAGCCGTCGGCCAGGGCAATCCCCAGCGCGGCGCGCTGCGGGTCGGTGACGGCGGCGGCGAGCAGCCCGTCCTGGATCTGCGGGATCTCGGCCCGCTCCGACTCCGGGAGGGCCTCGTGCAGGCCCAGCAGCGATTGGGCGCGCTCGCCGGGCGTGAGGTCGCTCCGAAGGAGCACCTTCCGGTAGGCGGCGATCGCCGCCTCGCGCAACCCCCCGACGGCCTGCACCTGGGCCTGTCGGAGCATGACCCGGCCCTCGATCGGGGTCCCCTGCGCGACCGCCATGGCGGCGTCCAGCGCCTCGAGCGCGGCGGCGATGTCCCCGGCGTCGACGAGCGATCCAGCCGCCTCCAACCGGTACTGGACCTCGTCCTCGGCCGACTGGGCCTGATCGGCGAGCTCCGAGAAACGCGCCGCGGCCTGCGCGGGGTCGCCCCCCTGCATCGCCTGGGAGGCCGCGTGCTCCAACGCCGCGGCGTCGAGATCACCGCCTTCGGAGAAACGTGCCGCCAGGTAGACACCCATCACCACGACGATCGCGCTGGCCATCGCCCACCCGGCGGTGCGGACCAGGACGGCGTCCTCACGGAGACCGATGTCCCCGCCCCGGCGCGCGAGATCCGCCCGCTGCTCGGCCGAGAGCCCGCGCGCCGACGCGAACCGGGCGCCGGTCACCGTCGCGTCGACGAAGCTCACCCCGCCCAGCTCGGCCTGGTCGAACTCGCAGCGGTCGAGCAGGGCGCCGTCGAGGCGGGCCCCGTCCAGACGGGCGGCCGTGAGGTCGGCGCCGCGCAGATCCGCACCTCGCAGATCCGCACCCCGCAGGTCCGCCCCGACCAGCCCCGCCCCTTCCAACAGCGCCCCGCTGAGATTGGCGCCGGAGAGGTTCTGGTCATCGAGCTGGCGGCGCCGGAGGTCCGCGCCCGGGCCGACCGTGACCGGCTCGGGCCGGGCCAGACCCTCGCGGAAGCGGCGGACGCCGGTGAGCACCCGGCTGGGCATCGGGCCTGCCGCCGCCGGACCCCGGGTCGCAGCCCGCATCGCGGCCTCCCGCGCCGCCCGCACGCTCCGACGGGCGGAGGTTTCGCGCGCGAGCCGGACCGCCGCCAGCTCCTGCTCGCGGTCGGCGACCTCGTCGAGGAACGCCCGCGCCGCTTCGGCCTGCAGCTCGGCGGGGTGGTCCCGGCGCGGTCCCGCCTTCGGCCGGGCGCGCGGCGCCGACGCCGGCACGCTGACTCCCCGCCGCGGGGCGCGGGCACGCACCCGCATCCGGGCATCCCGCCCGAGGTCGGCAGCGAGCTCGGCCGCGCGGCGACGCACCGCCTCCGCAGCGAAGTCCACCTCCACCTCGGCCGGCGCCGTGTCCGCCGGACCCTCGCCCCCCATCACCGCCTCGCGCCACGCCCGCGCCTCCCCGGCCACGAGGCTGATCCCGGCGAGGACCCGCGGCCAGCCCTTGGTCCCGGCCAGGCGGGACCACGCCGCGCGGCGGCGCGCCAGGGCCCGCAGCTCGACCCGCGCCCCCTCCTCGACGTCGCTCCGCGGAGAACGCTCCCCGACCGCGCCGGCCTCGCCGATACCCCGGTCCGGCCGGCTCAGGCGGAGGGCGACCCGATCGAACCGGCCCGGCGCCCACCCCGAACGACGGAGCGCCCGGTCGTGCAGCAGCGCCTGCCCCGGTGACACCCGGGCGCGCGCGAGCTGCACCCGCCCGCCCAGCAGCCCCTCCATCCGCAGCCCGCGCAGGTCGGCGCGGGTGAGGTCCACCCCATCCCACCGGGCCTCCCCGGCCGCGCCCCCCAGCGCAACGCCGATCAGGCGTGCGTCGGTGAAGTCGACGCCGTCGAGGACCGCGTCGTCCAGGACCGCGCCCGTCCATTCGACTCCCCGGCAGGACGCGTCGGTGAGCGTCGCGCCGTCCAGGCGCCAGCCGGTGCCATGCGTCCCGGTGAGGTCGGCCCCGACCAGGCGCGCGCGCCGCCACTCGGCGCCGGTGAAGTCGGCACCGCCGAACTGCGCCCCGGAGGCGTCGACGTCTGGCGCGCGGCTGCGGGCGAAGTCCACGCCCACGAAGGACGCGCCGGCCAGGCAGGCCCCGTCCAGGTCCACGTCGGAGAGCACGGCGCCGTCGAGCTGCGCCCCCGCGAGATTGGCACCCCGCAGGTCCGCGCCGGGAAGGCGGATTCCGCGCAGGTCCCGCCCGGAGAGATCGGCGCCGCGCAGCGTGGCGCCGCGGACCTCCATCGTCGGGCCCAGGGCGGCCGGATCGACGACGCGGCGGAGAGGGAGGAGCACACGTCAGGATACCGCGTCCTCCGGCGAACTGTAAGCGGCACGATTCCTGCAACGCTCCCATTCGAGGCCGGTCGGGTTAGGCCCCGACCGCTCCGGAACCACCATGGACACCCTCGTCATCCAAGGCGGCCAGCCGCTCCGCGGTTCGGTCACGATCTCGGGCGCCAAGAACGCCGCGCTGCCCATCCTCATCGCCACGCTGGTCGCCCCGGGGGAACACCGCCTCCAGAACGTCCCCGAGCTGGTGGACGTCGAGTCGATGCTGTCGCTGCTCGGTCGGATCGGGTGCCCCTCCCTGGTCGGACAGGCCAACGGCATCGTCCGGGTCGACACCTCCCGGGTGGCCTGGTGCGAGGCGCCCTACGACCTGGTGCGCAAGATGCGCGCGTCGGTGCTGGCGCTCGGCCCCCTCCTCGCCCGCTGCGGGGAGGCCCACGTCTCCCTCCCCGGCGGCTGCGCCATCGGCGTCCGGCCGATCGACCAGCACCTCAAGGGTCTGGAAGCGCTGGGCTGCAGGTTCGAGCTCGAGGGTGGCTACGTCCACGGTCGCGTGGACAAGCTGGTGGGCGCCGACATCCACCTCGACGTCCCCACCGTCACCGGCACCGAGAACATCCTGATGGCCGCGGTGCTGGCAGAGGGCACCACCGTGCTCGCCAACGCCGCGCAGGAGCCGGAGATCGTCGATCTCGCGCGGTTCCTCGTCTCCCTCGGTGCGCGGATCGAGGGCGCCGGCACCGACCGGATCGTCATCCACGGCGTCACCTCCCTCACCCCCTCCACCCGGCCCTACGCCATCCTCCCCGATCGGATCGAGGCCGGCACCTACCTCGTCGCCGGCGCGATCACCGGCGGCGACGTCACCGCGGAGGGCGCCCGCCCGGACGACCTCGCGGCGGTGCTGGCGGTGCTGGAGCAGGCCGGCTGCGGCGTCGAGCGCAGCGCGGATTCGGTCCGCGTCTGGCGGGAAGGGCCGATCCAGCCCGTCGCCGTCACCACCGAGCCCTTCCCGGGCTTCCCGACCGACATGCAGGCCCAACTGATGGCGTTGATGGCGCTCGCGAACGGCACCGCGACCATCCGCGAGACCATCTTCGAGAACCGCTTCCTCCACGCCGCCGAGCTGATGCGCCTCGGTGCGCGCATCGAGTGCACCGGGAACCTCGCGACCATCCACGGGGCGGAGGCGCTCCGCGGCGCCACCGTGATGGCCACCGACCTGCGGGCGTCCGCGAGCCTCGTGCTCGGGGGCCTCGCCGCGCGGGGCACCACCGAAGTGTTGCGCCTCTACCACCTCGATCGCGGCTACGAGCGCCTCGACGCCAAGCTCAAGGGCCTCGGCGCCCGGGTGACGCGCGCGCAAGAAGGCCGTCCCGCCGTGCTGCCCGTCGCGATCTGAGCCCCGTCGCGCCGGGTCGGGGGTCGAAGTGCGGCAGACGAGGTACTAGCCGGCCGTGTCGATCCCCCGTCAGGTGGTGGAAGAGGTCCTCGCACGTACGGACCTCGTCGAGCTGGTGGGCCGCACCGTCACCCTTCGCAGGAACGGGCGGTCGTCGGTCGGGCTGTGCCCGTTCCACCAGGAGAAGTCTCCGTCCTTCAACGTGATCCCGCACAAGGGCATCTTCCACTGCTTCGGGTGCGGGGAAGGCGGCGACGCGGTGGCCTGGCTCCGGAAGACCCGCGGCCTGTCCTTTCCCGAGGCGGTGCGGGAGCTGGCGCAGGCGGTGGGCATCACCATCGAGGAACGGGAGCTGGCCCCGGAGGATCGGGCGCGTCTACGCGTGCGGGCCGACGTCTTCGGGGTCTGTGAGGTCGCCGAGCGCCTCTACCACACCACGCTCCTGACCTCCAAGGAAGGCGCGGTCGGGCGCGCGTACCTCGAACAACGGGGGTTCTCGCTCGCCACCGCGCAGAAGTACCGCATCGGCTACGCCCCCGAGGGGTGGTCCCGGCTCGCCGACCACCTGCACCGGGAGCACCTGCCTGCCGAGCTCGGCATCCAGGCGGGGCTGCTCAAGCGCGCCGACGACCGGAACCGCATCTACGACGTGTTCCGGAACCGGCTGATCTTCCCGATCCTCGACGACCGCGACCGGGCCATCGCCTTCGGGGGCCGCATCCTCCCGGGCGGGGACCCGATCCCCGAGGGACGGGTCAAGCCCCCCAAGTACCTCAACAGCCCCGAGAGCCCGGTCTACGAAAAGTCGAAGGTGCTCTACGGACTGAGCTGGGCCCGGAACGCCATCCAACGTAAGAACCGGGTGATCGTCGTCGAGGGCTACTTCGACGCCGTCGCGCTCTGGCAGGCGGGCTTCGAGGAGACGGTCGCGACCTGCGGAACCGCGCTCACCGCCCCCCACCTCGAGGTCCTGGGCAAGCTCACCCGCAACGTGGTCGCCCTGTTCGACAGCGACGAGGCCGGGCTCCGCGCCGCCACCAAGGCGATGGACCTCTTCCTCGGCGCCGACATCTCCGCGTCCCGGCTCGATCTGGGCGACGCCAAGGACCCCGACGAGTACATCCAGAAGTACGGCGCCGCCGCCTTCGAGGCCCTGCTGGGAAAGTCCGAGCCGCTGATCCAGCTCCTCGCACGACGCACCTTCGAGCGCGAGGGCAAGGACTCGATGGCCAAGGACCGGGTGATCCGGGCCCTCATCCCCCACCTGGTGGGTCTCCCCGAGGGCCAGATCCAGACCCTGGCCCTGGAGATCGCCCACACCCTCGACGTCCGGGACTCGATCGTCCTCGAGGCGGTGGCGCGCAGCCGGGGTCAGCGTCGCGCGGCCGCTGCCCCCCCCGCCACCCCGCCGCCAGCGCGCTGGGTTCCGCCCAAGGAGGTCTCCCATCTGCTCTGGCTGACCATCCACTTCCCGCAGCACGTCGCGCCCGCGCTCGCGCTCGCGGATCCGGAGCGCATCACCGATCGGCACGAAGTTCTCGGGGTGCTCGCGCGTCTGGCGTCGGGGGAGACGTTGAGCGCGGTGGTGGACTCGGTCTCCGACGATCTGGCCCGCACCTTACGCGCCATCGCCGCGAGAGAGGCAGAATACAAGGAAGAAACGGCAGCATCTTCCGTCCGACGCATCCTCTACGCCCTCGAACTGCCGCATCTGGAGCAGGAACTTCGCGCGTTGACGCTCGAACGCGCGGCTTGCACAGACCCGGAGGTCAAGTCAAGTTATGCCGTCCGGATTCGCGCCCTGCAGGCGCGCAAGCTCACGCTCGCCGCGGCGCGCACGCGGTCTTCCGACCCGACTCCCTAGCCTCCACGCCTCGACTTCATCGCCTATGGCTCTGCCCCCGAACAAGGACCTCGAATGCTGAAGGACAAGGAACTGAAGGAAGTCCAGGCACTTATCGACATCGGCAAACAACGGGGGTTCGTGACGGTCGAAGAGGTCAGCAACTTCCTGCCGACCCACCTGATCTCGAACGACAACTTCGACGACGTGATGATCATGTTCTCGGAGCTGGACATCGAGGTCGTCAATCACC
Organism: Pseudomonadota bacterium; assembly: GCA_043750895.1. GTDB lineage: Bacteria > Myxococcota_A > UBA796 > UBA796 > SXON01 > JAYVAS01. The sequence continues at coordinate 6,355 of JAYVAS010000199.1, read as the reverse complement.
AGCGCAAGCGCGCCGAGGCCGAGCGCCGCGGGCACCTCGCCGAAGAAAAGAAGGTGTCGGAGACGACGCCGAGCGGCCGCAGCAACGACCCGGTGCGGATGTACCTCCGCAAGATGGGCACGGTCAGCCTGCTCTCCCGCGAGGGCGAGATCGAGATCGCCAAGCGCATCGAGGAGGGCGAAGTCCTCATCCACCGCCTCGCTTACACCTCCGCGCTGGCGGTGGGCATCATCCAGCGGATGTGGCAGGAGGACGAGGAGCGTATCGAACGGGCGGTGAAGGCCGGGAAGAAGGCGAAGAAGACAAAGACCAAGGCGGGTAGGACGCTCGATCAGCTCCTCGAGGAGCTCCGCGAGCTGCATCCGAAGCGCCAGGTGCTGCTCAAGGAGGTGCTCCGCCTCCCCGACGACGTGGTCCACCCGGTCCACGAGCAGATCGGCGTCGTGGACGACGCGATCCTCGCCGTCTACGAACAGGTCGAGCTCGAAAAGAAGGAGATCCCCGAGATCTCCAAGCGGGTCCAGGAAGCGTGGGGGGTGGTGGTCGCCTGCGAGCGGGAGATCGACCGGGTCGCCATCGAAGCCCAGCTCCCGGTGCGGGAGCTTCGGCGGAGCATCCGTCGCGTACGCCGCACCCCGGATCGCGGCGGCTCCGAGCTGGTCGAGAAGACCGGCATCGAGTCCGACCGCTGGGCCGAGTTCGACTCCCGCGTGCGCCGCGAGCTCCGGAAGATCCGGAAGATCGAAGAAGACCTGGGCGTCGAACGGGACGAGCTGCGCTTCCTCGCCCGGGAGCTCAAGCGCGGGGAGGCCCTCGCCGAGCAGGCCAAGTGCGAGCTCATCGAAGCGAACCTCCGCCTCGTGGTGTCGATCGCTAAGAAGTACACCAACCGCGGGCTCCAGTTCCTCGACCTGATCCAGGAGGGGAACATCGGCCTGATGAAGGCGGTGGAGAAATTCGAGTACCGGCGCGGGTACAAGTTCTCCACCTACGCGACCTGGTGGATCCGCCAGGCGATCACCCGCGCCATCGCGGACCAGGCGCGGACCATCCGAATCCCGGTCCACATGATCGAGACCATCAACAAGCTCATCCGGACCCAACGGTACCTCACCCAGGAGCTGGACCGCGAGCCGACGCCGCCCGAGATCGCCGAGAAGATGGAGATGCCGGTCGACAAGGTCCTCAAGATCCTGAAGATCGCCAAGGAGCCCATCTCGCTCGAGACGCCCATCGGCGAGGAGGAGGACTCCCACCTCGGCGACTTCATCGAGGACAAGTCGGTGTCCAGCCCCGGCGAGAACGTGATGAACAGCGCGCTCGCCGAGCAGATCCGCAAGGTGCTCGCGACGATGACCCCCCGGGAAGAGCGGGTGCTGCGGATGCGCTTCGGGATCGGCGAGCTGTCCGACCACACCCTCGAAGAGGTCGGTCAGGACTTCGGCGTGACCCGCGAGCGAGTGCGCCAGATCGAGGCCAAGGCGCTGCGGAAGGCGCGGCACTCGAGCCGCTCCAAGCGGCTGAAGGCGTTCGTCGAGACCTGAGCGGCGGCGTACGCCGGCCCCCCGTCACGTTAAGCACGCGCGGGGGCCCGTAGCTCAGGGGTCAGAGCCGGTGGCTTATATCCACCTGGTCGCTGGTTCAAATCCAGCCGGGCCTACCTCACGCCGCCAGGACCGCTCCGGCCGCCGGGCGGACCACTTCCTTCAAGCCCGCGACGTACGCGGCCGACAACGCCGCGGTAGGCACGCCGGCCCGCACCGCGAGGCCCGCCAGATCCGGGGTGGGCGCTGGGGCCCGGAACGCCGCGTCGACGGCGGCCCGCACCTCGGGCCCCCCCACCGCGAGCGCCCAGGCGACGATGCGCCAGGACAGCACGGCGTGCCGCGACTCGTCTTCGGCGATGGCGGCGAAGGCCGCGCGCACCTCGGGGAGGTCCGCCCGCTCGGCGCAGGTCCGGGCGAGCACCGCCCCCAGGGTCTCGCCCACACAGCCCTCGCGCGCCGCTTCGGCCGCCACGGTCGCGAGGTCCCGATGCACCGCCACGTCCCGGCCGAAGGGGAACGGCCCGGGGCGGACGTCCTCGCCCCCGAAGCGCGCCGCGAGCGCGAAGCAGGCGTCCGCGTGGTCCACCTCGTCCTTGCCCGCCGCGAACACCTCACGCAGCAGGGCGGTGGGCGCGCCGTGCGCCATCAGCTCGAGCCCCAGGCGCGCGAACGCGGCGATGGACGCGTGCTCTCCGGCGCCGGCCCGGGCCCACGCGCGCGCACGCTGCCCGTCGGCGACCGACCCGGAACGGGTATGGACCTCGGCGAGGCGGATGGCGCCCTCCTCGGTCCAGGGTCGCCCGATGATGCACTCCTGGTTGGGGTTCGGGTCGAGGAGATCGGCGGCGTAACAGCACGCCAGATCCTCGGCGGCGCCCGGGTCGTGGTTCAGGTCGGTGAGGGTCCCCGTCCCTGAGATGCCGACCACCTGCAGCCCGTCGCAGTCCGCGGGCACGTACAGGTCGGCCGGATCGACGTCCCCGGCGTCCGGACACGTGGTGGCGTCCTCGGGGACATCGACACAGGCGGTACCGGTGACCTCCTCGCCGCAGCCGGGCAAGGCCGTGGCCGCAAGGATCAACCCGAGGAGGTTTCTGTTTTGCATGGCAAACTCCGCGCGCCCACCCCAGCGTACACCGTCGGCCGGGGCGCCGCGCCCCCCAACCGTCAAGGGGCGGGGGCGCCGGCCTGGATTTCGGACTGGGCGTCCTGGACCGCGGCCTCGGTGCGGAACTCGATGCGGGTGGCGAGGCGGGCGGCCGTAGTCGGCGACCACACGCAACGGGCGCGACACTCGGCGCGCCGCGGGGTACCGTGAGGCCGCCATCCGGGACTCTTCATGCGCATCCCCCTCCTCGCCCTCCTGCTCACCGCGTGCGGCACCGAGAACGAGCTCGTCGGCAAGGACAAGGACCCCGCGGTGTTCGACACCGGGGACTCCGTCCCCATCAACACCGACACCGACACCGTGCCGCCCCCGCCCGACGAGGACTGCAACGGCGTCGACGACAACGCCAACGGCCAGGTCGACGAGGGCTACCCCGACGACGACGCCAACGGCCGCGCCGACTGTCTCGACGTCGAGTGCCCCGCCCTGGATGTGCGCGCCGCGGGCACGGTCGAGATCAACACCGAATGCTCCGGGACGACGTCGGGCAGCGGGGCGGTGGTCACGGACCCGTGGAACGTGGCCGTGAAGTGGACCTACGGCGCCGGACAGAGCTCCTGGATGACCCCGGTCATCGGCAACCTCGATGACGACAACGGCGACGGCAGGGTGGACGAGGAAGACAACGCCGACGTGGTCATCAGCCTCTCCAACAACGAGATCGTCGCCCTCGACGGCGCCACCGGCGCCGAGAAGTGGTCCTTCAGCGGCGGCAACGGCTACGCCGGCACCAGCATCGCCGACGTGGACGCCGACGGCTACCCCGACGTCATCTCCGCCGACAGCCGCAAGCGCGTCATCGCGCTGGAGGGGGACGGCACCTTGAAGTGGACCTCGGACGACCTCGCACTGGCGCTGAACTACGTCCTCAACAACGTGGCCGACCTCGATAACGACGGCATGCCCGAGGTGCTCTACGACGAGGTGATCCTCAACGGGAACGACGGGACCGAGAAGAACCGGATGTCGCCCCGCTCCAGCGGTGGGCAGACCTACCGCCTCCCCGGGATCGCCGACGTCGACCTCGACGGGGACCAGGAGATCGCGCTCCAGGGCGCGCTCTTCGACTCCGACGGCGCCGAGATCTGGGACTCCGGGGAGGTCGGCACCTACGGCTTCTGGCCCATCATCATCCAGGCCGACGCCGATCCGGAGGCGGAGATCGGCTTCGTCGGGCAGTACTGGACCCTCTACGACCACGACGGGACCGAGATCTTCCAGACCAACTACAACACCACCGCCCAGCCCGGACCGCCCTGCGCCGGCGACTTCGACGGCGACGGCATCGCCGAGGTGGCCTGGCCCGCCTACCAGAACTTCGTGATGTACGAACTGGACGGCACGCAGGTGTGGTCGGTGCCCATGGACGACACCTCGGGTCTGGCAGGATGCTCCGGCTACGACGTCGACGGCGACGGCGCGTTGGAGATCCTCTTCGCCGACCAGTCCACCTTCACCATCTTCGACGGCGCGACCGGGACCGAGCGTTACGTCGACGCGACCCATCGGTCGCCGACCATCTTCGAGTACCCGACCGTGGCGGACCTCGACGCGGACGGCCACACCGAGATTCTTGTCGCCCACTACGGCTCGAGCAACGCGCTGACCGTCTACGAGCACAACGGCGACGGCTGGCCCGCGGCCGGCACCGCGTGGAACGTGCACGACTTCGCGATCACCAACGTCAACCCCGACTGCTCCGTGCCCGAAGACCCAGACCCGAGCTGGCTCACCTACAACGTCTACCGGGCGCGGGTGGCCGCCGACGATCCGTCCACCTCCGACCTCCAGGTCCAGGTCACCGACGCCTGCGTCGCCGACTGCACCTACGGGCCGGTGAAGGTCGCGGTGCAGGTGCGCAACGAGGGCGGCGCCGACGTCTCGGCCGGCATCGAGCTGCGCCTCTACGCGGACGACTCCAGCGGCCGCCGTCAGGTCGCGTCCATGACCCTGCCGGAGATCCCGGCGGGCACGATGCTCGAGGGCATCGAGTTCAACCTGACGCCGGCCGACGTGGGCAACATCGGGTGGTACGCGAGCGTCGACAACAACGACGACGAGCGCGAGTGCATCGAGGACAACAACAGCGACAACTGGACCGACGCGATCTGCCTGTGATCCCGGGGAGGCGGGCTAAGGGGGACCCAACCCGGAGGCTCCCCTGGCCCGTCCCACCCCCGCCGAAGCCGCGGCGCTACTCGACGCAGAGATCGAAGTCGCGCGCCGCATCGCGCACCGCCGAAAGACCCTCCCGCCCCCGGCCAACGAGGCCCTCGACAAGAAGCTGAGCTTCGGCGAGCGGGTCGCCGACATGGTGGCGACGGGCGCCGGCAGTTGGACCTTCATCTTCCTGTTCCTGGGCGCGCTCGCGGCGTGGATGGTGTGGAACGCGGCCCGCGGGGGCGCCGCCCTCGATCCTTTTCCGTTCATCCTCCTCAACCTGATGCTGTCCTGCGTGGCCGCCCTCCAGGCGCCGGTGATCATGATGAGCCAGAACCGGCAGGCCGCCCGCGACCGCCTGCATGCCGACCTGGACTACGAGGTGAACGTGCGTGCCGAAGCCGAGATCTTCGAGTTGAAAGCGGAGATGGACAATCTGCGCCGCCAGCAGTGGGGCGCGCTCCTCGCGATGCAGAAGGAACAACTGGAGCTGCTACGGAAGCTCGCCGACACACGCACCGGCTGACCCTGCGGCGTCGGGCGCGCCGCCCCCCGCGAGCATCCGATACACTGACGGCACATGCCCACAATGCACCCCGATCTCGTCGCGATCTCCAACATCTGGCAACCCGACTCGACCATGGACGCCCTTCGGGCCGAGCACGAGGCGCTCACGGCCGCCGTCAAGCGGGCCTTGGAAGCCAAAGCCAGCGCCGAAGCGGCGCACATCGCCGCGGTGGCGACGGCCGACAAGGTGAAGGTCGAACAGCGCGCCAACGGCCGGGAGCTGGAGGAGTACGTCCAGAAGCGGCGCGCCACCCAGAGGATGATCGACGAGGGGACGGCACCCGACTACGCCGCCGCGGAGCGCCAGCTGGCGAAGTGCGGCGAGATCGTGGACCAGCTGGAGACCGCCGCCCTGGAGCTCATGGAGCGGGACGACCACGCCCGGATCACGCTCGCCGCCGCGGTCGAAAGCGTGGCCACCACGACGAAGGCGCTCGCCGAAGCCCGGGCCGCCCTGGCCGGTCGGGACGGCCCGATCCGCGCCGAGCTCACGGCGCTGCTGCCCAAGCGGGACGAGGCGCTCGCGTTGCTCCACATCGACCTGCGCGCCCCCTACGCCGAGCTGCGGCGGAAGAAGAAACGGGCCCTGGTGAACACCGTCGACGGGGTGTGTCAGTCCTGCCAGATGCGCGTGCCCGCCAACAAGGTGAACGAGGTCGCGCTCGGGAAGGCGCTCCACGTCTGCCCGGGATGCTCGGGCTGGCTCTTGCCGTGACGCCCCCGGCCTCATAGCGGGCGGGCGGGCCGAAGGGGCCCAGGAAACCGCCGGCACCCTCGGGTGCGGGAGGAAAGTCGGAGCTCCACAGGGCAGGAGGCCGGGTAACGCCCGGTCAGCGTGAGCTGGAGGAAAGTGCAACAGAGAGCAGGTCGCCATCCGAACATCACGCCGACGTGCCGGCGGAAGCCGCGCGGC
>JAYVAS010000198.1:0-14912 GCA_043750895.1 Pseudomonadota bacterium | reverse complement strand
CAACCCCGTCGCGGGAGACCCGGACCGGGCCCCCGCGGTCGAGGCGATGTTCGCGCGCATCGCGCCCGGCTACGACCGCGCCAACGCGCTGATGTCCTTCGGCATCGACCGCATGTGGCGCCGCATCGCGATCCGGGAGCTGGGAGAGGGCGCCTGTGGGGACGTGCTCGACCTCTGCGCCGGCACGATGGACTTCTCCGCCGTCTTGCACGGCACGGCCCGCTCGCTCACCGCGGTCGACTTCTGCGCGCCGATGCTCGAGGCGGGCGCGGCCAAGCTGCCGGCCGGCGCCGTGCGTACGATCTGCGCCGACGCCCGGGCCCTGCCCCTGCCCGACGCCTCGATCGACGCCATCGTGGCCGGGTTCGGCATCCGCAACGTACCCGAACCCCACCGGGCCGTGGCCGAAGCCGCCCGGGTCCTGCGCCCCGGGGGCGTGTTCGTGGTGGTCGACTTCTTCCGCCCGGTCACCCTGCTGGCGCGCTTCCTGGACCTCACCTACAACCGCGTCGCGCTGCCCATCATCGGGGGCCTGATCACCGGCGAACGCAGCGCCTACCAGTACCTGGCGGCCTCGATGGGCGCCTGGACCGACCGGCCCGGCTTCGAGGCGATGTGCCGCGGCAACGGCTTCGCCGACACCTCTGGGCGCGAACTCTTCCCCCCCGTCGCGTCGATCGTCATCGCGCGGAAGGCGGCGCCATGAAGCTCGTCGTCGGGATCTCCGGGGCCTCGGGCGCGCCCTACGCCGAACGTGTGCTCCGCTTCCTCGCCGGTCCGGGCCGGGCCGCCGGCATCGAGACCGACGTGGTCTTCACCAAGACCGGCCGCCTCGTCTGGTCGCACGAAGTCGAGACGGACCCCGCCAGCTTCGGCCTCCGGACGTGGTCGCCGGGAGACATGACCGCCCCCTTTGCCTCCGGCTCCGCCCGCTACGACGCGATGCTGGTGATCCCCTGCTCGGCCGGGTGCATGTCGCGCATCGCCCACGGCGTCTCGCTCGATCTGGTCGGCCGCGCCGCGGACGTGATGCTCAAGGAGCGCAAGCCGCTGGTGCTCGTCCTCCGCGAGACGCCGTTCTCGCTGATCCACCTGCGCAACATGGCCACGCTGGTCGAGTCCGGCGCCATCGTCATGCCCGCCGCTCCCTCCTTCTACTCCAAGCCCACCACGATGGAGGCGCTGCTCGACACCGTGGTCGCGCGCGCCTTCGACCGCCTGGGCATCGACAACGATCTCGTCCGACGCTGGACCGGGATGCGGCCCACCACCGAGGTGACCCATGACTGAGCTCTCCCCCATCTCGGTGCGCGCCGTGGACGACGCCGGCCTCGCCGACATCCGCGCCAAGGTCGAAGCCGGGATCCGCCTGTCCTTCGAAGACGGCGTCCGCCTCTACCACACCGCCGAGACGGCCGCGCTGGCCGCGCTGGCCAACTTCGACCGCGAACGGCGCTGGGGCGACCTGACCTTCTTCAACCGCAACCTCCACGTCAACGCCACCAACGTCTGCGAAGCAAGCTGCATCTTCTGCAGCTTCGCCCGTCTCAAGACGGGGGACGCCGGCGCCTACACCATGGCGCTGGACGAGGCGGTGGGCCGGGTCCGCGCGCTCCGCGACGAGCTGATCACCGAGGTCCACATCGTGAACGGGCTCAACCCCGACCTCCCGTGGAACTACTACCCGGACCTGCTCCGGGCGATCAAGCAGGAGCGCCCCGACCTGCACATCAAGGCCTTCACCGCGGTCGAGATCCACTACTTCGCCGAGAAGTACGGAAAGACCTACGAGCAGATCCTCACCGAGCTGGTGGACGCCGGTCTCGGCTCGCTGCCCGGCGGCGGCGCCGAGATCTTCCACCCCCGGGCCCGGCGTAAGTTGTGCCACGACAAGGTGGACGCCGACGGCTGGTTGCAGGTGCACCGGGTCGCCCACGGGATGGGGCTGCGCACCAACTGCACGATGTTGTTCGGCTCGATCGAGACGGTCGAGGAGCGGGTGGACCACCTCATCCGCCTCCGCGGGCTCCAGGACGAGACGGGCGGCTTCCAGACCTTCATCCCCTTGCGCTTCCACCACGAGAACAACCGGTTGGAGCGCCTCAAGGAGCCCACCGGCTACGAGTCGCTGCGCACCTACGCCGTGTCCCGGCTGATGCTCGACAACATCGACCACATCAAGGGCTACTGGGTCATGCTCGGTGTCAAGCTCGCCCAGGTGTCGTTGGGGTGGGGCGTCGACGACCTGGACGGCACCATCCGCGAAGAGCGCATCTACCACATGGCCGGGGCCAAGACCCCCCAGGAGATGACGCGTGCCGAGCTGGTGCAACTGATCCGTCACGCCGGGCGCATCCCGGTCGAACGTGACACCCTCTACAACGTCGTGGCGGAGGCCTGAAATGTACCGTGTCGCCTGTGTCGGATACACCAACGCCTGGCCGCTCACCCGTCACCTCGACGCCAGTCAGTTCGACGTCCTGCCCTGTGTCCCCTCCGAAGCGGCCCGCCTGCTCCGTGAAGGCGAGGCCGACCTCGGCCTGATCCCCGTCGCCGCGCTCCTCAACGACGGCGACTGGCGGGTGGCGCCGGGGGTGTGCATCGGCTGCGACGGCGACGTCGCCAGCGTGCTGCTCGTCGGCGAGACCCCCATCGAAGAGTGGGACGCGGTCGCGCTCGACGGCGAGTCGCGCACCTCGGTGGTCCTCGCCCAGATCCTGCTCAAGGGCCCGCTCAATCGGCCCGGCGTGCGGGTGTACCCGGTGGACGCCGGGACCGGCGCCTTCCACGCATCGGGGAAGACGGGCGCGGTGGTCATCGGCGACGCAGCCCGCAACCTGCCCGAACGCCTCGCCACCCGCATCGACCTGGGTCGGGTGTGGAAGGATTGGACCGGGCTGCCCTTCGTGTTCGCGGTGTGGGCGGGTCGCCCGGATCTCGACCCGGCCGCCGTCACCGGCGTTCGGGCCGCCGCCGAGAAGGGCCTCGCGGAGCGGGCCTTCGCCCCCGAAGGCGACCGCCACTACCTGACCGAGAACATCCGCTACGTGCTCGACGACAAGGCGCTGATGGGCCTCCGGCGCTTCGCGGCGCTGGGCCACGCCGCGGGCCTCCTGAAGCGGGAGAGCTTCTCGCTCTACGCACCCCTGCCCACCCCCCGACCGCGTCGGGTCGACCTCGACACCCTGCTCTCTCGCGGCGCCGCGGGAGAGCGCCTGACCCTGGAAGAAGGCGTGCGCCTCGAGACCGAGGCCCGCCTCGAGGACCTCGGCAACGCCGCCCACATCCGCCGGGTGGCGCTGCACCCGGGGCGCGAGGTGACCTACATCATCTCCCGCAACATCAACTACACCAACGTCTGCGTCACGGCGTGCAAGTTCTGCGCCTTCTACCGGCCCAAGAACCACAAGGAAGCCTACGTCCTGACCAAGGAGCAGCTGCACCAGAAGATCAGTGAATTGGAGGCCAGCGGTGGCATCGAGATCCTGCTCCAGGGCGGCCTGAACCTCGCGCTCGGCATCGAGTACTACGAGGACCTCTTCCGGTGGGTGAAGGCCAACTACAAGGTCGCGCTGCACGCGCTGTCCCCCGAGGAGGTGTTCCACATCATGAGCGTCTCCAAGCTCACGATGGAGCAGACCCTCGACCGGCTCATCGCGGCGGGAATGGACAGCATCCCCGGCGGCGGCGCCGAGGTGCTCAACGACGAGGTGCGCAAGCGCATCGCGCCGCTGAAGTGCACGTCCGACGAGTGGATCGCGGTCATGCGCATGGCCCACCAGAAGGGGCTGCGCTCCAGCGCCACCATGATGTTCGGGGTGGGCGAGACCTCCCACCACCGCATGGAGCACCTGGTGCGCGTTCGCGAGCTCCAAGACGAATACGGGGGCTTCACCGCCTTCATCTGCTGGACCTTCGTGCCCGACAACACCTACGTCCTGCCCGGGAACAACACCCCCGCCGCCTACCTCCGCACCAACGCCGTCTCCCGCCTGATGCTCGACAACGTCGACAATCTCCAGGCGAGCTGGGTCACCCAGGGGCCCGGTGTGGCCCAGGCCTCCCTCTACATGGGCTGCAACGACTTCGGCAGCGTCATGTTGGAAGAGAACGTCGTCAGCGCCGCGGGCTCCACCTGGGCGATGAACATCGAGGAGGTCGAGCACAACATCCGCGTCGCCGGGTTCATCCCCGTCCGCCGCAACATGCGCTACGACCACCTCGAGGTGCGCAGTGGCAACGCCCAGCCGAGCGTCTGAACCGCGGGCGTACCGCCCCACCTGGGCGTGGACGCCCGAGGGGTTGGTACACCAGCCGGTGGTGGCGGTCGACGGCGACGGCTTCCTCGTCCCGCATCGGGGTGAGCCCGTCGAGGATCGGGCGGGGCTCCTCCTCCCCGGGCTCATCAACGCCCATACCCACCTCGAGCTCGGGCCCGTGGCCTTCCCGCCCCAGCCGGGTCTGCTCCCCTGGGTCGGCATGATGCGGGCCGGGACCGCCGCCACCGCTGCCCACGCCGGTGCCAACGCGCTCGCCGCCATCAAAGCCGGCACCGCGGCCCTGGGCGAGATCTCCAACACCGGGCAGTCCACCCCGGTGCTGCGCGCCGCCAACCTGCCCGGACGCCCATGGTTCGAGGTGTTCGGCATCGACGACCCGACCGTCCCCCCGGGAGACGTCACCCCGCACGCCCCCCACACCACCCACCCGGGGGTGATTCAGGCCGCCGCCGCCCGCGGCGAGCCCTGGTCCATCCACTTCGACGAGGACCCGGAGGAGGCGAACTTCCTCCACCAGAAGGGGGCGTGGCTCCCGTTCATGGCCCGGCTCGGGCGTGACCTGTCCGGCTTCGTCTTCCCCCACACCTCGCCCGCGCGCTACCTCGCCGCGCTCGGGGTCCTCTCCCCACGCGCCCTCCTGGTCCATGCCACCCAGACGCGCGGCCAGGATTTGGATGTCATCGCCGAATCAGGCGCGCGCGTGTGCGTGTGCGTGCGCTCCAACCAGGCGATCACCGGGAACCTCCCCGACGTGTCAGGACTCCGCGCGCGCGGGATCCCGCTCTCCATCGGGACCGACTCCCTGGCATCCACGCCCGACCTCGACCTCATCGCCGAGGGGGTGGCGCTGCGCCGCGCCTTCCCCGAGGTGCCGCTGGACGCATGGCTCCAGGCGCTCACCGAGGGCGGCGCCGACGCGCTGGACCTGCCGTTGGGACGCTTACGCCCGGGCACCGCGCCCGGCCTCCTGCTGGTGGAGCTGACCGGCGACGATCCGCTCGATGCCTTGTTCTCGGGCACCCCATGGCGACGGAGGTGGCTGTCATGTCCGGTGGTGTGATGCAGTCGGTGGCCACCTACGGCCGGATGATCAAGTTCTCCCACTCGATCTTCGCCATGCCCTTCGCGCTGGCGGCGACGGTCATCGCCGCGCGCCAGGTGGCCGTCACCCCGCTGCAGGTAGGGCTGATCATCGTGTGCATGGTGTTCGCCCGGTCGTTCGCGATGGGCATCAACCGCATCGTCGACCGCTCCTTCGACGCCCAGAACCCCCGCACCGCCATTCGTGAGATCCCCAGCGGGCAGATCTCGCTGGGCGCCGCGCGCGGCCTCACCGCCGCCGCCGCCGCCCTGTTCGTGGTCGCCGCCTTCCTCCTCAACCCGCTCTGCGGCTACCTCTCTCCCGTCGCGCTCGCGGTGGTCGGGGGCTACTCCTACGCCAAGCGCTTCACCGCCCTGGTCCACCTCTGGCTCGGCGTGGCCCTGGGGTTGGCGCCCATCGCGGTGTGGATCGCGCTCACCGGCACCGTCGGCGCCGTGCCGCTCGTGCTGGCCGCCGCGGTCGCCACCTGGGTGGCCGGCTTCGACATCCTCTACTCGCTCCAGGACGAGGACTTCGACCGGGGCCAGGGGTTGCGCTCGATCCCGGTCGCGCTCGGCCGCGTGGGCGCGATGTGGGTGTCCGGGCTGCTCCACCTCGGCACCGCCGGGCTCCTCGCCGCGCTCCCGAGCCTGGCCCCCCTGGGCTGGCCGTACTGGGTTGGCTGGGCGCTCATCACCGGGGTGCTCGCCTACGAACACTGGCTGGTGCGGCCCGACGATCTGTCCAAGATCAACAAGGCCTTCTTCGACCTGAACGGCTACGTCAGCCTCATCTTCTTCGGCGCCGTGCTCGCGGCGACCCTGTGAACCTGCTCGACCCGCTCGGCTACGGACGGCCGGGGTTCGAGCGCCACGCCCGCCGCTTCGACCGCGCCGACGATGCCCGGGATCTGCGCGGGCTCACCATGGCGATCACCGGCGCCAACTCGGGGCTGGGTCTCGCCGCCACGCGGATGCTGGCGGCCCGCGGCGCGACGGTGTTCATGCTGTGTCGGGACGCCGGGCGCGGCGAAGCGGCCCGGGCGACGGTGACCGGGGACGCCCGCGTGGTCCTGCTGGACGTGTCGCGCGCTGCCAGCGTCGACGCCGTGGACCTCCCCGCGGTGGACGTCCTGGTGCACAACGCCGGCGCGCTGGACACCGCTCGCGCCGAGGTGGACGGCCTCGAACGCACCGTCGCCACCCACGTGATCGGACCCTACCGCCTCTCCCAGCGTGCGCGGGCCGCCACCACCATCTGGGTGGCGAGCGGCGGTGGGCTGTCCCAGCGCCTGGACGTCGCCCGGACCTGGAACCCGCCCGAGCCCTTCGACGGGGTCACCGCCTACGCCCGCTGCAAACGCGCCCAGATCACGCTCGCCCGCCGGCTCGGCCACCACGCGATGCACCCCGGCTGGGCCGACACCCCGGGTGTCGCGTCCTCCATCCCCGGCTTCCACCGGGTCACCCGGTCGATCCTGCGCTCCCCCGAGCAGGGCGCGGACACCGTCGTCTGGCTGGCGGCGACCCGGCCCGCCGACCCGGGATTCTGGTTCGATCGGGCCCGTGCCGCCGAGTTCCCCGTGCCGTTCACCCGGCCGAAGGATGGGGAGGAGGAGCGGCTGTTGGCGGCCCTTCCGCCATCCCGACCGTGACCGCCCACCCCCCGAGCCCTGACCCGGCCGCGGTCTGCCACGCCGACTCGGCTTCGCGGTAGCGCCGCAGCTCCACCGTGATCCGGTTCTGGGTCCCGGTGAGGTCGTCCTGGACCTGCAGCCGCATCGTCGACTCGGCCTCGTTCGTCGCCGGCGGCCGCTGCCCCAGGGCCGTGGCCATCGCCATCCCGAGACGCGCCGAGGCGTCGAGCCGGCCCGCCACGTCGGGCGCGCCCCGGAGCTCCGACGCGAGGGCGGTCAGGCCGCTCGGGTCCGCGCCGGCCGCCGCCGCGATCTGCGGCGCCAGCGCCGCCTGACGGTCGAACACCACGTCGAGGCGCGCTTCCGCGGCCTGGGTCTCCGCCGCCGCCGCCGTCACCCGCGACGCCCCGACCGCGGCCCCGCCGAGCCCGCCGACCAACCCCAGCGCCACCGCTACCAGCGCTCCGACACCCAACCGCCGCTTGAGCCTCGCCGCTGCCACCTCGGCCGCGGCCTTCGCGGTCGCCGCCGCGGCGCGTTGCTCCCGCAGGGTCTGGATCGCCGCCTCGACATGCTCCGGCGCGATCTCCAACTCCCGCGCCACCGCGTCGACCTCGTCGCGGGAGGCGGTCCGATCCGGGGCCCGCGCCTCGTCCTGGCGCCGGGCGGCGATCTCGATGATGTCGTCGATGTCGGCGTCGGGGACATCCGGGCGATCGCGGAGGACTTCGCGGAGCGGCATGCCGGAGTCTACCGCGCACCGTCGTGTCGGTCCCCAATGATACGTTGCCACCGAGGTCCGATGCTCCTCTCGATCGTCCTCGCGACCGCAGCCCCGCTCACCGTCGCCACCATCCCGAACCCGCGCGACCGCCGCTCGTGGATCGCCGACACGGCCGATCTTCTCCCCCCCACGGCGGAGAGCGGCCTGGACGCGCGCATCGATCGGCTCCGCGCCGACCTCGGGGTGGAGATCGCGGTAGTGACCGCCACCGAGGTCGAGGGGGACGCCAAGACCTTCGCCCACACCCTGTTCAACCAATGGGGCGTCGGGTCCCAGCAGGCCAACAACGGCGTCCTCTTCCTGGTGGTGACCGGTAGCCGCCGCACCGAGATCGAGGTCGGCTACGGGCTCGAGAGCGTGCTCACCGACGCGGCGACCGGTCGCATCCTCGACGAGTACGTCGTGCCGCGGTTCAAGCAGGGTGACTTCGAGGGCGGAGTCGAGGGCGGCGTCCTGGGCATCGAGGCCCGGATTCGCAGCCGACCCGACGAGAGCCGCGAGGGAACGGCCGGCGCCGTGGATGTGGACCGACCGCGGTCCGGGCCACTCCACTCCCTCCTCGTGGTCGGCGGTGGTGGCGCCCTGGGGCTGGGCGGCCTCGCGGGGACCCTCTGGTACGCCCGGCGCCGGGAACGCCGGTGTGCGAAGTGCGGCAAGCCCATGACGCTCCTCGACGAGCAGACGGACGACGACCACCTCGACCCGGGACAGCAGACCGAGGAGCAAGTGGGCAGCGTCAACTGGGACGTCTACACCTGCCCCGACGACGGCGAGCTGAAGGTCCTGGACCGCGCCCGGTGGTTCAGCGGCTTCCGCCGTTGTGAGGCGTGCGGATACCGCACCGCGCAGCGATCCACCGAGACGCACGCCGTCGCGACCTACACCCAGGGCGGGAGCTACACGGTCCACGTGAGCTGCGCACATTGCCCGCACACCTCGCAATCGACCCACCGGACCCCGCGGCTGGTGCGCTCGACGAGCTCCTCCTTCGGGGGGAGCGGGAGGAGCGGCGGCGGGGGGAGGAGCGGCGGTGGTGGTGGTTTCGGCGGCGGACGCTCGGGTGGCGGCGGGGCCGGGCGTAGCTGGTAGCGGTGTGCGTCGGATTCCGCGGCGCGCGATTCGACGACCCGTGCGCTGAAGATCGGGCCGCCGCATCTCATGCCGCCGGCGCCCCGAGCCGATCAGAGGCCCACTCGGGAATGACCTCGAGGGGAGAAACAATCATGGTCCACCGCTTTTCCGCCCCCTTCCTCATCGCGCTCACCCTCTCCGCGTGCGCGCCCGTTGATGGCGCCGACGCCCCCCTCGCCAACGGCCAGGGCGAGCCCGGCGGCGGCGGACCCAGCAACCCGGATCCGATCGGCGGAGACGAGCGCCCCACCGCCGAGCTGGTGGTGACCACCGACGGGGTGCCCGGGGACTACCTCGTCACCGTCGTCCGCACCGAGGAGCAAGGCGACGTCGTCCTGTCGGCCGGCCTCGTCGAAGACGGCGTCGCCACCCTCCGCGTCCCGATGTCCGTCGGCGCCACCGGCACCTGGCGGATCGCCGTGCGCACCGTGGGCGCGTCCGGCGCACCGGGCCCCTACGTGGACGTCTCGGCGGCGTCGCTCGTCTACAACCCGGTCGCCACCTCCGACCTCGGGGCCGGCTGGTGGATTCGCAGCCCCGGCGAGAAGGGCGCCTACCGCCGTATGGACGAAGGCGTCGTCCTCGGACATCGCCTCAGCGCGGTCTCCTCCGCGCTCATCGACGGCACGGTGGCCGAGGATCTCGCCGCCGCTGACTTCTCGATGGGCTTCGCGGTGCTCATGCGGGGCCAGGTCATCAGCGTCGCCGCCGACGGCTTCGGCCTCGACGAGGACGGCTTCGCGCTCGGTGTCGGCGGGACCCCCCTGGGCCTGGAATCCGGGCGCGCCGCTTCCGCCATCTACTGGCCCCTGGCCTACGTCGACTCCGACGGCGTGGAAGGCCTCGAGGTCTACTCCGACTCCATCGTCGGCCAGGTCTGCTCGGAAGGCGCGACCGTCGGCTTCCGCTGGCTCGAGCCGGCGACCTCCCTCGTCGCCGCCACGACGATGATCCGCGAGGGCGTACGCCCCGGCTGGATGCCCGTGGTGTTCGGCGAAGACGACGCGCTCACCCAACTCGCGCCCGACGCGGTCATCACCCTCGCGGAGAGCTGCGCGGGCTGAGCGGACGCGCGTAGCGCCGCCGGGCGGGAGTCGGGAGGCAACCTCTCGCTCCCGCCTTTCGCGTTGTGATTCACGGTAGAACTGCGGCGTGCCCACCACGCCCCGCTACACCCTGGATCAGCTCGCCGTACTCGACAGCATCGCGCGCACGGGCTCCTTCGCCGCCGCTGCCCGCAGCCTGCACCGGGTCCCGTCCGCGATCTCCTACACGGTGCATGCCCTGGAGGAGGGCCTCGGCGTGGTGTTGTTCGACCGCGCCAGCCACAAGGCCAGCCTCACGCCGGCCGGCAGACGCCTGTTGGAGGAGGGGCGGGAGGTGCTCCGTCGGGCCGGGCAACTCGAGCAGCTCGCGTCCACCCTGGGCGAGGGCTGGGAGCCGGAGCTGCGCATCGTCGTCGACGGGGCCTTCCCCATGTCCCCCTTCACCGACGCCCTCAAGACCTTCGTCACGCGGCGTATCCCCACCCGCATCCACCTCGACGTGGAGTACCAGGACGGGGTGATCGACCGCTTCGACACCGACCAGGCCGACTTCATGCTGGCGCTGGGCCTGGAGGACGGGGGCCGCTTCAAGGGGATCCCCCTCGCCCCGTTGGAGATGGTGCTCACGGTGGGCGCCGCGCACCCGCTCGCGCACGCCCGAGGCCTCACCCGCGAGGCGTTGCTCGACCACGTCGACCTCGTCGTCAAGGACACCTCCCCGGCGTTCGCCCTTGACCCCCGCAAGACCTTCCTGGGCAGTCGCCACGTCATCCGCTTCTCGGACTTCCACTCCAAGCGGCTCGCGCTGCTCTCGGGGGTCGGCTACGGCTGGCTTCCCCACCACCTGGCCCGCGCGGACCTGGACGCAGGCGCGCTGGTGCTCCTCGACTTCCCCGAGGGCAACCGCTGGGCGTACCACCCCCAGCTCATCACCCGCCGGGAGTCCTTGCCCGGGCGGGCGGCGACGCTGTTCATGGAGATCCTGCTCGCCCAGCTCGTCGCCCGCTGACCGCCGGTCAATCCGGGTTCAGGTCCGCGTTGAAGCGCGAGTACCCCCAATCTCAATCAAAGCGACTGTCCAATCCGAACGAAACACTTCGCTTTCATTCACCAACTCCGGCGCGCACACTGACGCGGTCCCGGAGCGTCCATGTCCCTGCTGGCCCTCGCCCTGACCGCGTGCTCGAACGACTTCAGCATCACCAACAAACCAGACGTGGTGATCGTCACCGACGACACCGGCGCGCCGGCCGAGGTCCCCGTGGACACCGACGACACCGAGGCGCCCGCCGACACCGGCTCCACGGGCGACACCCAGGCCACCGACCCCGGGACGGACACCGACACCACCCCGGTCGACGAGGACACCGACCCCCCGGACGAGGACGACTGCACCGAGACCTCCGACCTCGTGTACGCGATCTCCCGGGACGACGGCACGCTCTACCTGTTCGACCCCCCGACCCTGAGCTTCTCGGCGCTGGCGCGCATCGACTGCCGCACCACCCAGACCCCCGCCTCGATGGCCGTGTCGCGCGACGGCGTCGCCTACGTCCGGTACGGAGACAACAGCGTCTACGCGGTCGACCTGGACACCTACGCCTGCACCGCCACCACCTACTCGGAGCGCGCGACGCGCTTCGGCAGCTTCGGCATGGGCTACGCCACCGACTCGGCCGAGACCTGGCGGGATCGCCTCTACGTCGCGAGCGCCACGCGCCTCGCCGTCCTCGACACCACCACCTACGCCCTCACCGACATCGGCTCCCTGTCCAGCCAATCCGAGCTGACCGGCAACGCGGACGGCGAGCTGTGGGCCTTCCTCCCGCTGGAGAATCCCGCCGAGCTGGTCCAGCTCGACAAGGACAACGGGTCCACGCTGACCACCTACCGACTCCCAGGCTTCCCGGACGCCGGGGACATCGACACCTTCGCTTTCGCCACCTGGGGCGGGTCCTTCTGGGTGTTCGTCCGCGAGAGCGGCATGGGCAACCACACCGACGTGTACGAGGTGGACGCCAGCGGCTCGATGACCAAGGTGCTCACCGACGTGGGCTTCGACGTGGTGGGCGCGGGCGTGTCGACCTGCGCGCCGAGTTGAAGGGCGCCAGCGGCGCGATGAACAAGGTGCTCACACAGCCTACACCCGCCGGTACCGGGCGCTCATGAAGTGGGTCCAGGTCCCGGCCGGGCCTTCGACGTACCCCTGCAGCGTGCGCTCGTCGGGCCCGATCAGCTCGACCACGTCGCGGTAGTTCGCGTTCCCTTCGCCGGTCATCGCCGGGCCGACGGAGTTCAGCGTGAGCCGGTTGCCCTCGAGCGCGCCGTCGTACACCCAGAGGTGCGTCATCATCGAGCCGACCCAGGTGCCGACGAACCGACCCGTCGCGGGGTGGAAGCCGAGCGTCATCTGGGTGACGCCGTAGGACCCGTCGCCATCTCCCTGGACCCAGATATCCCCGATCGCCCGGAAGCATTCGGTGCCGGATTGGGGCCCGTGGTCGTGGCCGGCGATGGGCTCGGCGCTCCAGGTCCAGGCGCCGAGAAGTTGAGAGAGCCAGCGGTGTTCGGGGTTCGGGAGGGGCGGGTTCATGGGGTGCTCCGTGCAGCGAATCTAGCCGCCCGGGGCCTCGGAATCCAACCCAGCCAAGCTCGGACACCGAGGGCACCGCCGCCTCACCCGGTTGATCGGACCGGTGCGGCCAGATGCCCGCTTCGAACGAGCTTCTTGTTGACGAACTCCTGGATGCCCATGCGGCCCAGCTCGCGGCCGTAGCCCGAGTGTTTGAGGCCGCCAAAGGGCAGTGCGGCATCGGTCCAGTCGATGTTGTTGACGAACACCATCCCGGCATCGACGCGGCTGGCCAAACGCGCGCCGCGCGCTGCGTCCTTCGTCCAAACCGAGCCACCCAGGCCGAAGTCGGAGTCGTTGGCCAGCGCGATGGCCTCGTCCTCGGTCTCGACGCGGAAGCACGACACCACCGGGCCGAAGAACTCGTCGCGAAAGGCCGGGTTGCCGGGCGCGATGTCGGTGAGGATGGTGGGCTGCATGAACCAGCCCGGGCGCGCGATGCGCGCGCCACCCAGCAGCAGTGTGGCGCCGCCCTTGACGGCGGCGTCAACCTGCGCAAGCAACTGCTCGAGAGCCGCTTCGGTGGAGAGGGGTCCGAGCGTGGTCTTCTCGTCCATCGGGTCACCCGGCTTCAGGGCTTCGAGCGCCGCCTTGAAGCGGGCCAGGAATGCGTCGGCAACGGGTTCCAGGACGATGAAACGTTTGGCAGCGCAGCAGGTCTGGCCGGCGTTGTACATCCGGCCCCAGACGGCCCAGGGAAGCACCTGGTCCAGATCGGCGTCGTCGAGCACGATGAAGGCATCGCTTCCGCCGAGCTCCATCGTCGACTTCTTCAGGTTCTGCCCGGCACGGGCAGCCACGCTGCGGCCCGCTTCGACGCTGCCGGTCAGCGCCACCCCCTTGACGCGCGGGTCGTCGATGACGCGGTCGGACTGTTCGTGGGAAATCAACAGAATGGTGTAGGCGCCGACCGGCGCGCCCGCGTCGAGCAACAGCTTCTCGAACGCGATGGCGCATTGGGGCACGCAGCCGGCGTGCTTCACGACCAGCACATTGCCGGCCATCAGCTGCGGGCCGGCGACGCGGGCGAGCTGGTAGTACGGGAAGTTCCAGGGCTCGACGCAGAACAACACGCCCAGGGGCGAGCTCTCCATGTGCGCCTCGCCGTGGTCCGGGTGCAGTTGCACCGCCGCCAGGAAGGACTCGGCGTGCTTGGCATAGTAGGCGAGGATGTCGGCGCTGAACGTGACCTCACCGCGCGCCTCGTCGAGGAGCTTGCCCATCTCGAGCGTCTCCAGTCGGGCGAAGTCGGCGACATGGGCGCGCAACAACGCCGCCGCCCTCGTGAGGATGGCCGCACGCTCGGCGTAGGACGTGTGCTTCCACGACTGAAAGCAGCGGTCCGCTGCCGCCAGCGCGCGGTCGAGTTGGGCATCGCTCAGGTACTCGAAGCTTTTCAGCACCTTGCCGTCGTTGGGGTTGATGCTCTGATAAGGCATGAGGGTGTGTCCTTGGATGGGTCGCGGATCGGGAAGCCACACGCACGTGTGCAGCCGGAGTTGAAAACGGACGAACCCCGTCCGCGAGGATCCAAACGAAGATGTCCTTGGAACCAGGAGACTGAACGCTGGTGAGAAGAAGAATACCGCGTCGTGGTCGATGAAACCCTGGGCGCGGACCGCCTCTCGGGTCCCTCGTAGTCACGGCCTGGCGGCATGACCACCTCGACATCGTTCTTCCGACGAGTAGGCCCAGCCGGATCAGGTCGGCGGCTCCCACCCGACATCGCGGTAGGAAGGTCCGACGTCGTTGGCGACCGGCGGGAGTGACTTCAGGTACCGATACACCGAGCGGAGGTCGGCCTCGTCCGTCCACGCGAAGTTCTCCCACGGCATGATGGAGGACGCGTAGACCCGACCGCGACGCATGCGGGCCACGAACGCGTCCTCGTCGAGCTGACCGGTGACACCGGTGCGGTCCGAGGTCAGGTTCGGCGCGCAGAACTCCTTGTCGGTGTCGGATCCGTGGCTCGGGTCGGGCACCCCGCCCCCAGCGAGGGGCTCGACCGGCTGGAAGGTGTCCGTGTCGTAGTGCGAATGGCAGCCGACGCACAGCGCGACACTGTTCGCGAGGTAGCTCCCACGTTCCACGGTTGGTTCGGCGCCGGCGGGCACGTGCGACGGGGCAGGTTTGGCGGAAGGTCCGAAGGCCACGAAGGGCATCATCACCTTGAGCAACAGCCCTGCCTCGGCGGGCTTCACCGCCCTGTCGACCGGAGGGAGCGAGCGCAGGTAGCTGATGATCGCGACGAGATCATCGTCGGAGGGCTTCGATGCCGAGACGGCCATGAAGATGGAGAGGCGCCCGTCCGGGAGCACGCCG
>JAYVAS010000197.1:0-2763 GCA_043750895.1 Pseudomonadota bacterium | reverse complement strand
GCCAGACCGTGGTGTCGGCGAGGATCACGACACCTTCCGACGGGGGGGCACCTTCAGCTCCGGCTGCGTCCCGCCCATTTCGGCGAGCTCCCGCGCGGCCTGCTGCTTGACCAGGGCCCTGAGCCCGGCCTCGACGAGCGCGGTCTTCGTGAGCCCGGGCGCGTACGCCCTTGCCTGCGCGAGGAGCGCTTCGTCCACATCGATGGTTGTGCGCATGATGCATCCTTTCGTATGGATTGTATGCTGCGGACGGACGCCCGACCAGGGGGGCAGGGCCGGGCGGGTTAGGAACTTCGCCTGGAGTTCCCTTGTTCGTCTGGCTCCTTTCCGGCTGCGTCGCCGAGCCGACCCGAGCATCGTAGTCGTCGATGGGAGTGGCGTGCGCGGGCTCCGCCCCGGCGAGGCCCTGGTACAGGTGGAGGCGGGCGGCGTCCGCTCCGAGCGATTGGTTCGCGTCGTCGTGCCGATGGGCCCGTCGCCGTGGAGGTCGTCGACGTCGACGGCTCCTTCGAGCCAGCTACCTGCCCCAGCCGGCTCGTGGGCGGCCCGTCCGGGGAATCCGGCTCATCCCCGACGACCCCGACCTCCTCGCGGACGCCGTCGTCGGCAGCGGCCCGTGCATGCCGAACCAGCCCTGCATCGTCGGCGGCGCAAAGGTCTGGATTCACTCGGCGCTTTGACCAATCGCGCGGGCTACGGCCAGGGTCCCCAGCCTCACCACTCCACCCCATCCCGAATATTCTCGGTACCGATCGCGGCGATGAGCGCGTCGATCTCGGCGTCCGACAGGGAGTCGTTGTCACGGATCACCAGCGCGCCGCCAATCCAGGTGACGCCGTGGAGCGCCGAGAGGTCGGTCAGGTCGGGGTTGTCCTCGATGATCAGGTCGTCGCTGACTTCGGTGAGCAACGCGAGGCCGGCGAGCGAGGCGAGGCGTTCGTTGCCGCTGATCTCTACCTGCCCGTCGACCTCCGTCAGCCCGTCGAGGCCGGTGAGCGCGACGACGTTCGTGGTGCGGGTGATCGACAGGTAGGCGAGCGTGGTCAGCGACCAATCGCCCAGCCCTCCGCCTGACATGTTGCCGAGGTCGAGAGAGCCCGTCGGCGCCAGGTGCACCGCCGGGCTGAGGTCGCGCACCCCCGCGCTGCCCCGGATCTGGACCGATTGGGCGGCTTCGATGGCGGAGAGCCCGGTCAGGTCGACGAGGTCGTAGTTGGAATACAAGGAGACGTGCCGGACGCTGTCCAGGAGGGGAACGTGATCGAGGGTCACGATCCCGGTGTTGTAGAGGGAGAAGGTGTCCACCCCCCCGACCAACCCGTCCAGCCCCTCCAACGAGGTGAGCGCGGGAGAGGACTGAAAGTCCACGCCACCGTGGGCCACCCGCAACCCGCTGAGCGCGCGGATGTCGGTCAGCTCCTGGTTGTGGTCGAGGTCTACGACACCTCCCACATAAGCGAGCTGTTCCAGCCCATCGAGCGAGGTCAGCGCCGTGGAGTAGATGGAGACCTCGCCGCGCACACAGCGGAGGCATGCCAGTCCCGAGAGGTCCGTGATCACGTCCAATCGGAGGTTCAGGTTCCCGTCGATGCTGGCGTACTCGGCGCAGAACGCCCGCATCTGGTCCTCGGCGCCGGCGTCGTCGAAGGTCAGCTCGCCCGGGTACTCGGGGAGGGCGCCGGGCGCGCAGAGATCCACGCCGTCGCAGTCCTGGTCCACCAGGTCCACCGGGATGTCGTCGGCGCCGGGGTGGATGGCGGGGTCGGTGTCGTCGCAGTCGGCGAGGTCGGGGGTGCCGTCGCCGTCGGCGTCGGCGCGGGTGACGCCGGAGTCGGCCGGGGTGGTGCCGCCGGTGTCGGTCGGGGGTGCGGTGTCGGTGGGGGGCGCGGTGTCACCCGTGACCGGGTCGGCGGTGTCCGCCGGCGGTTTGGGGGCGTCGGGTTCGACACAGGCAAGGGCGAGGCTCAACCACATGTGCCGGCCGTGTAGTCGCAGGTGAAGCTGTCGGGGGCCGCGGCGTAGGCGGTTGCGGAGCCGAGTCCGACGTCGTCGGTGGCGTTGTCGTCGGCGCCGTCGCCCCAGTCGACGCTCTCGGAGACCAGGGTCCCGCGCACCAGCGCGGCCCCTCCGAACACATCGGCCCGGTTCCCGACCACCTCGCCCCCGCTGAGCGCCACCGACCCGTACGCGTACAACCCTCCGCCGGTCACGGCGGTGTTGTCTCGGAGGATGCACCCGCCACACCGGAGCGTGTCGTAGGGGCTGGAGAAGGAGAGCCCGCCGCCCGAATTCGCGGCGTTGCCCCAGAAGGTGACGTCACCGATCTCGACCCCGTCTCCGTTGGTGCTCAGGGCGACGCCGCCGCCGCGCTCCGCGACGTTGGACGCGAACAGGGTGTCGGTCAGGTCGAGGCCCCCGGAGGCGAGGCCCACGTAGAGCCCGCCACCGTAGTCGCGGGCGGCGTTCCGGTAGATGCGCGACGCGCGGATCTGCACGGCGCCGGTGGTGTCGTAGACCGCGATCCCACCCCCGTGGGTGGAGGCAAGATTGTCCCGAACCACGAGGCCGACCGCGTCCAACGACCCCTGGACGAAGAGCCCGCCCCCTTGGTCGCCGTACCCACCGGACAAGGTGAGGCCCTCGATCGTCAGCGCGCCGCGAGGGTCCACCTCGATCACGCTCCCCAGGCCGTCTCCGTCCAGGATCACCGCGTCGGCGCCCGCCGTTCCGCGGAGCGTGAGCACGCTGGTGACGAGGAGGTTG
>JAYVAS010000196.1:0-2142 GCA_043750895.1 Pseudomonadota bacterium | reverse complement strand
ACCTCGCCCCGCGCGGCGTGGATCCGGTCCACCAGGGCCCCCTCGCTGTTGGACTGGAAGAAGGCCAGGTCGACGCCGAGGCTCTCGGCCACCGGCACCAGCGCGTCGTTGACCTCGCTCAGCGTGCGCTTGCCGTACCGTTCCGGCTCGCGGGTGCCGAGCAGGTTCAAGTTGGGCCCGTTGATGACCAGGATCGTCACGCCGTCCTCCACAGGTACCGAACGTAGCGCGCCAACTTGCCCCGGGCGGGCGGCGGCGGCGACGCGTCGTGCGGCGGCGGTTCCCGACGATGGGTCTGCTCGACCCCCTCGAGCTCGGCCACCCGCCCGCGGATCCCGACGTTCTCGGGGTGGGCCTCCAACACCCGCCGGAAGACGGCGAGGGCCTGGAGCGGATACCCCCGGCGCGCCATCCGGTCCCCGAGGGAGGGATGATCGAAGGGGTCCGGGCCGCGGATCGCGCCTCTCGCGCGCGCCGCCCTTAGCATCTCCAACAGCCCGCCCACCGACCCGTCGACCCCGGCGGCCGCGCTCAGCCGCTCGACGAGGGGAGCGGCCTCGGCGACGCGACCTTCTTCGAGCAGGAGCCGCGCGAGCGTCGTCCCGGCGGCCACGTTTCCGGGATCGAGCCGGGCGACGTCCTCCAACACCGACATCGCCACGGCGCGCCGACCCAGATCGAGGTGGATGCGGGCCAGCACCACCCGTCCCGGATGGTGATCGGGGTGGACCCGAAAGCCCTCACGGAGGGCTTGAAGGCCCTCGACGTGCCGACCAGCCTTCCGAAGCGCCTCGGCGAGCCCGACAAACGCCACCGACCGCGGGTCGTCCCGCACCCGCGCGGAGAGCCGGGCTATCTCCGCGTCGTAGGTGTCCATGGGCCGATTCAGGGCCGATCAGCGCGAGCTGGTGTCGTCCGTGAGCGGCGTCAGCGTCACCGACTCCTGGACCCCGGTGATGCTCACATACACCGGGATGGAGGCGGGATCCCCCGCGCTGTCGAGCGGGACGGAGTCGACGAAGAGGTAGGCGCGGAGCCGCCCGTTGTTGTCGGTGGGGCCCGAGAAGTAGGTCGGACGGAAGTCCCCGATGTCTTCGTAGTCGCCGGCGAACTCGACCCAGAACTCGTTCTCGTCGTCGAAGTAGATGTGGCAGGAGTCGTCCACCGCGGCCGCGGCGCAGGTGTCCTCGTAGGAGGTCACGATGGTCACCGCCTCTTCGGGGATCACGTACATGCCGGACCAACCCGAGAGGAGCTCGACCTTGATGCCGTTCATCGCGACGTCTTCACCCTGCGGGTCCTGGTAGAGGACGTAGTAGTCGGTGATGAAGAGGTGGCCGTAGCCGTCGCCCGGGGCGGCGAGCCCGCCGTCCATGGCGAAGTTGATGTCCGTCGGAATCACCAACGAGCTCCCGTACGGAGCGTCGATGGGCCCGGGAGCGCAGCCGGAGAGAGCGATCAGCAGGAGGGAGGCCATTCGATTCACCGGGGAAGATGACGGATGAGGTCGGGGACCTCCTCCACCCGAAGCGGGCGGAGGTCCACCCGGCCGAGGGCGACCGGGATGGCGATGGTAATACTACCACGGGAGCGCTTCTTGTCGAAGAAGACCGCCGCGGCCAGTGCATCTGGGTCCAGATCGGACGGCGCGCGCACCGGCAGGCCGAGCGCGGAAAGGAGCGCCTCCAGCCGATCCGTGAGCGCAGGATCGGTAATCCAACCGCGGCTACGCGCAAAACGGGTCATGGCCACCAGCCCCAGCGACACCGCCTCCCCGTGGCGTAGCGCGCCGTACCCGGCGACCGACTCGACCGCGTGTCCGACCGTGTGCCCGAGGTTCAGGATGGCGCGCAACCCGTTCTCGCGTGGGTCCGCCTGCACGACCTCGGCCTTGGTGCGCACCGAGTCGCGCACCACCCGGGCCAGCGCGGCTTCGTCGCGGGCCACCAGATCGGCCGCGTGCCGCTCACAGGCGGCGAAGGCGTCCTCGCCGGAGATCATCGCGTGTTTCACCACCTCGCCGAGGCCGCACCGGAGCTCGGCGTCCTCGAGGGTGCGCAGGGTGGCGAAAGGCGCGTAGACCAGCCGCGGCTGCCAGAAGGCGCCGAGCAGGTTCTTGCCGTGGCGCGTGTTGACGCCGGT
>JAYVAS010000195.1:0-1654 GCA_043750895.1 Pseudomonadota bacterium | reverse complement strand
CCGCCCCCACGTGGAGGAAGAAGCCGCGTAAGCGCCGAAACGCGGCGGTCACCGCGCCCACCGATCCGCCGGTGATGAGCCAGGGGAGCAGGTGGTAGCGGAGGGAGACCAGGCTTTCGGCGGCGGCGTCACGGTCGGCGAAGAGCCACGGCGCCAACCAGGTGCCGTAGATGCCCAGCCAACTGGCCACGAAGCCGCCCGCGACCAGCGCCCCCAGCGGCGGGAGGATCCAGACCTTCCAGTGGCGGGCGCCGAGCATCCACGCCTCGCCGAAGAGCGACGCGCCGCAGGTAGCGCACGCCAGTGCGCCCAGGTACGCGGCGCCATCTCCGGCGGGGCCCCAGGGCAAGAACGCGGTGGCCAGGCTCAACACCGCCCACCACGCCACCACGGCCGCGCCTCCGACGAACAACCCTGCCTGAAGGTGGCGCGTCCAGAGGTGGGGGATGAGGGCGAGCTTCACGGTGGGGGGCGAGGGAGCGCGGTAGACTCTACCGCTATACGCGACCGCAGACGATGCCCCGCGACGATCTGGTCCTCTACCTCGTGCTGGCACCCGAGTTCGGGGGCACCCGCTTCGGCCCCTTCGAGGGCCTCGAAGTCAAGATCGGGAACGCGCCGGCCCCGCGCACCGACATCCAGGTGCCCGAGTCGCTCGGCGCCCTCCCGCAGCACGTCAAGGTCATTCGGCAGGGAGCGTCCGGGGCCCTGTTGCTCACCCCCAACGAGCGCGCCGCCTCGGTGTGGCTCTGGCAGGGGCAGGCCCGGCGGCCCATCCAGATCAACACCGCCACCGCGGTGGCGCCGGGGGACAGCTTCTCGCTGGGGACGCCCGAGGGGCCGCGGTTCAGGATCGAGCTGGGTCCGCTCCCTCCCGAGGTGCTCGCGGCCCGCCGCCCCAAGTCACGACCCCGCAAGTTCGGCTTCGGGGTGTGGTTCGCCGAAGCGCGGCGGCTGTTCTTCGCCCGGCTCTACACCATCTCGTTCGTGTCCCTCGGCGCACGCGCCTGGTACGCGATCACCTCGGGCGGCATCTTCCACCCGCGGATCCTGCTGCCGTTGCTGGCGATCATGTCGGGCTACACGGCGTGCGGCGTGAGCTCCTGCAGCGCGCTCCGCTACCGCAGCAAGGTGGTCGTCGCCGAGAAGTCGGCCACCGACTGCCGGGAGAGCCTGACCTACGCCCAGGGAAACCGCGACGGCAACGGCGCGGCCGATCCCTTCGACGAGCTGGTGGCCAAGATCACGGGGTCCTCCCAGGTGGGCCGCGCCCTCTCCGCCGACCCCGGTCTCGCCGACCTCGTGCGCCAGTCAGCGCGCCAGATGACGCTCGACAGCAGCGCCTACGCCTGGTTCAACGAGGAGGGCAGCCGCCGCTCGGCGTTCATCGCGTGGCGCGAGCGTATCGAAGGCGCCGACACCATCGACCCCGACACCCGGGCCTTCCTCCCCTACTTCGCGGCCGTCCCCGAGCGGGTCAAGGGCGACTGGGACCGCGTCGTCGACAGCACCGACAAGATGGCGTGCACCCGCGGGCCCATCCGCCTCACCTGGCGGCAGGGTCGTCACCTGGGCTTCACCACCCTCGGCCTCGACGCCTACACCAACGGCGACGTCAACACCATCGACACCGCCATGCGGCTCGAGCTGCTCC
>JAYVAS010000194.1:0-39089 GCA_043750895.1 Pseudomonadota bacterium | reverse complement strand
CGCCTTACCAATCGCGTCTTCTGACCAGCTCGCCGCCCCGCTCAGCCAGCTCGGCCACCGCGTTGAACCAGTAGTTCCGGAACTCCATGCCGCTCGGCTTGACGCACATCCGCTCGGTGCGGAGCACGGCCGACGTCGCCCGATCGTAGAAGACGGGCCATCCGCAGGCGGCTTTGTCGGGCTTGCTGATGCGCTCCACGACCACGGCGTAGCCCACGCCAGTCCCGCCCGGGTACTGCCGGACGCGCTCGGCGATGTCGGCCTCGGTGAGCATCGGCCCCGCCCGCTCGAACTCCGAGTCGAACCAGTGATCGCTGCGGGTCCGTGTGGGTCCGCAGGCCCCGGGCAGCGCCACCTCCACCTTCGCCTCGAGGTCGTCCCGCAGCGACTGGACGCGCTCGTTCACGAACATCGTGTTCCAGTCGGAACAGAGGCGGAGCCAGGCGTCCTGCGGGCTGTCGAAGGTACCCACGAAGTCGCGCAGGCCGCCGCCGGGCCCCCAGAACACCTTCTCCCCCGGCGTGCCGAGGGGCTCGGGGACGTACATCCGCGTCAGCGTATAGTCGAGCCCGACCCAGGTCACCGCGTGGCTGTCCGCGACCCGGGCGTGCACCTCCCCGGCCAGCGCGAACCCCATCCAGAGCAGCGTCACTTCGCCTCTTCCGCCACGTAGATCTCCCCTCCCTTCTCGGCGAACTCCTTTGCCTTCTCTTCCATGCCTATCGCCGCGTCCCGGACGTCCTGGGTGATCTTCATCGAGCAGAACTGCGGCCCGCACATCGAACAGAAGTGGGCGAGCTTGGCCCCGGGCGCGGGCAACGAGGCGTCGTGGAACTCCCGCGCCGTCTCGGGGTCCAGCGCGAGGTTGAACTGGTCTTCCCAGCGGAACTCGAACCGGGCCTTGGAGAGCGCGTCGTCGCGGGACTGGGCGCCGACGTGGCCCTTCGCCAGATCCGCGGCGTGGGCCGCGATCTTGTAGGCGATCATGCCCTCCTTGACGTCCTTCTTGTCGGGGAGACCGAGGTGCTCCTTGGGGGTGACGTAGCAGAGCATCGCGGTGCCGAGGCTGCCGATGATCGCGGCGCCGATGGCCGAGGTGATGTGGTCGTAGCCGGGGGCGATGTCGGTGGTGAGCGGGCCGAGCGTGTAGAAGGGCGCCTCGTGGCACCACTTGAGCTGCTCGTCCATGTTCTCCTTGATCTTGTGGAGCGGGACGTGGCCCGGACCCTCGATCATCACCTGGCAGCCGTGCTTCCACGCCACCTTGGTGAGCTCGCCCAGCGTGCGGAGCTCGCTGAACTGCGCCGCGTCGTTGGCGTCGGCGATGCAGCCGGGGCGGAGGCCGTCACCCAGCGAGAAGCTGATGTCGTAGCGGCGCATGAGCGCGCAGATCTCGTCGTAGTGCTCGTAGAGGAAGCTCTGCTTGTGGTGGTGCAGGCACCACTTCGCCATGATGGCGCCGCCGCGGGAGACGATGCCGGTGACCCGCCGCGCGGTGAGCGGCACGTACTGGAGCAGCACGCCGGCGTGGATGGTGAAGTAGTCCACCCCCTGCTCGGCCTGCTCGTGGAGGGTCTCGAGGAACACGTTGATGTTGAGGTCCTCCGCCTTGCCCTTGACCTTCTCCAGCGCCTG
The DNA here is from genome assembly GCA_043750895.1 of Pseudomonadota bacterium. Taxonomy (GTDB): domain Bacteria; phylum Myxococcota_A; class UBA796; order UBA796; family SXON01; genus JAYVAS01. The sequence goes on along the minus strand of JAYVAS010000194.1, from coordinate 37,454 downwards.
GTAGATGGGGACGGTGCCGATGGGCACCGGCGAGTTGCGGATGATCGCCTCGCGGGTGGCGTGGATGTCCTTGCCGGTGGAGAGGTCCATCACGGTGTCGGCGCCCCACTTGAGCGCCCAGGTGAGCTTCTCGACCTCTTCGGGGATGGAGCTGCCGACCGCGCTGTTGCCGATGTTGGCGTTGACCTTCACCAGGAAGTTGCGGCCGATGATCATCGGCTCGCTCTCGGGGTGGTTGATGTTGACCGGGACGATGGCGCGGCCGAGCGCGATCTCGTCGCGGACGTGCTCCACCGTGCACTGCTCGCGCAGGGCGATGAAGCGCATCTCCTCGGTGATGACGCCGTCCCGAGCGTATTCGAGCTGGGTGCGGACGGGGCCGCGGCGGTCGATCCAGGGCTTCCGCAGCGGGGGCAGACCGCGCACGTCGGGGTTGACGGGCCCGGTGGTGTCGTAGAGGCGCTGCACTTCGCCGTTGCTGAGGGTGACCTCGCGGAACGGCACGCCGTCCACGAGGATGCGGCGGTTGCCCGTCAGGATCGAATCATTGGCCATGGTCGCTTTCCTCCGCCGGTACGAACCGGATCAGGTACGAGCGGTGTGATCTCAGCCCCGAAACGGGGCACCCGCAGCGTGGCGACGGTCTAACCGGTCCATCACCGCACCAACGCCGCCCGCCGCATCACCCAGCCCTGGTCTTCGGTGAAGGACATCCCGCTTCCGGGGGTGGGGTCGGGGAACATGACGTTGCCGTGGGTGCTGGTGGGGCAGGCGGTGTAGTCGTCCTGGACCGAAGCCGTGCAGTCGGGCGTGTCGGAGAGCGGGTCCCCCCGGTTCTCGGCGTACTCCCAGAGCTCCCAAAGGCCCAGGAAGTGACCCATCGCGTGGGCGACGTCGCCCGCGAAGCCGACGTCCCCTTCCGTCTGGAGCGCGGTGAGCGGCACGAAGGCGGCCCCCATCGCGCCGTCCCCGAGGAACGGGACCCCGGGGGCGAGACCGAAGCCGGCATGCTCGCCCGGCTCGGTGATGGTCTCGTCCAGGTCGTCGACGAGGAACAGGGTCAGCTCCCGCTCGCCCACGTTCACCGCGCAGGTGGTCATCGCGGCGGCGGCGTCGTAGCTGGACAGGGTGCCGTTGGCGCAGCCGTCGTCGATGGTCTCGAGGCTCCTCTCGAGGGTGATCCCCACCGCCGCGAAGGTCTCGTCCACCTTCTGCATCGCCGAGTCGTAGTTGAGCGAGCGGAGGTCCCCCTCGGCGACGTCGCGCGAGGAGAGGACGACGCGCAGCCGGAGCGTGCCGCGGTCGCGGTCGGTGCCGTACTTCTCGATGGCCCAGCAGTCGAAGACCTCGGACGTGACCATCCCCAGGTTGTACCAGACCTCCCCGCTGTCCACCCGGTAGTCGGGGGACCAGGGCAGCAGCGCCGGGCAGCCGTTGGGGTAGGTGCCACCGCGCACGGGGGTCTCGTAGGGCTCCGTCTGATCGTAGGCGTAGGGGATCTCGGGGTCGTCGATGCGGTTGACCTCGCCTTCCCCCTCGGGCCCGGGGGCCTCGCAGTACACCATCCGGGAGAGCGTTCCCTGCACGTCGCGGTACACGTCGACGTTCATCCCGCCGCCCTTCGACTGGAGCCCCTCCTCGATCTTCTCGACCACGATGTCCGCGTCATCCCAGTCGACGGGACCGCCGTCCCCGCCGCCGGTGGTGCCCCCGTCTTCGGTGGTGGTGACGTCGGGCCGACCGTCGCCGTCGACATCCACGAAGCCGAGCTCGGCGAGCTTCGCGTCCTGCTCCGCCGCGGTGATCCACGATCCACAGCCGACGAGCCAGATCCACATGCGTGCGGTGTACCCGGCGCGGGTCGCGGCGGCCACGCGGGCGACCGGTACGAGGCGGTCCCCCTCCGTGCGGCTCACTCGCAGTCTTCCCGGGCGCCGAGCGCGCACGCGCGCGCCCGTCGTTCGGCGGCTTTCGCGGGGTCGGAGAGCGGCGGCGCTTCCCACAGAAGGGCGGCGGCGAGGCAGCCGTCCCGGTCGCCGGCGGAGCACGCGACGTCGGCGGCGACGAGGCGATGGCCGATCCCGACGGCGTCGGGGTGTCCCGCCAAGCGCGCATCGGGGAGCGCGGGGGACGGGAAGGCGGTGGCGGCGCCGACCACCCGGTAGAACTCCCAGTCCGGACCGTCCTCCCCGGTGTAGCCGCCGAGCACCAGGGCGGTGGTGGGGTCGAGGGCGTAGAGGTGCGGGTCCCGACGCTCGATCTGGAGAGGAGCGGCCTGGACCCAGGACGTCCCGTCGTACAGCTCGGCCGGGGCCTCGCCGCCGACGAGCAGCAGGTGACCCGGGGAGAGCTCCACCAGGGACCCGCCCCAGCGCTCCCGGGTGAGCGCGTGAAGGGGTGTCCAGGCCGTGGCCCCGGGCGCGAGGCGCCAGGCCGCGGCGACGCCGCCGTAGTCGTTGTCGGTGCGGCCACCGGCGGCGACGAGCGATCCGTCGGCGAGTCCGGCGACCGCCACCCCGGTGGTGACGCCCGGGACGGGATCGACGGCCCGCCAGGCGCCGTCCACGAGCACCGCGACCGAGACCCGGGGCTGATCGTAGACCTGATCTCGGACCCACGCCGCCCCACCCGCGAGCGGGAGGAGGCGCCCCGGCGCCGGGTCGGGGAGGGGCAGGGGCGTCCAGTCGCCCGTGCGCGGGTCCCAGCGGAGGGACGCGCCCGCCGAACGATCACGGGCGCCCGCGATCACCACGGTGCCGTCGGCGAGCAGGACCCCGGTGGCGTCGGTGAGGGGCACCGAGAGCGGCGCGAGGGGTGTCCACCCCGCGGCGTCGCCGGTCCAGGCCGTCAACACCGCGTCGTCCCCGGCGCGACCCCCGGCCACCAACACCCGCCCATCGGCGAGGGGCACGATCGCCGCTGCGGACCGTTCCTCGGGCATTGCGGGGAGATCCCTGAACTGGCGACGCGCCCGGTCCCACGTCGACACCTGCCCGTCGTCCAGCCGCGCCACGCCGCGGACGCTCGCCCCGGCGCTGGTGAACATGTCGCTTTCCTGGGCCGCCACCATCGGGTGCCCCCGGTCGACCACCCCCGCCCCGAACCCCTGACCGGCGAGCGCGCCGACGTAGAGCGCCCGTTCTTCGTCGAGCGCGATGGCCGCGCCGGTCCAGCCGAGGGCTTCGCCGGGGGCCGGCCGGCGCTCGACCGCGCCCGTCTGGGGGTCGAGCCAGCACAGCGATCCGTCCTCGTCCAGGCCGGTCAGTCGGGGGCCGGCGCCCGCGATCCAACGCTGTACGGCCGGGGGCGCAGGGAGGGCGGTGACCGTTCCGTTGGCAGGCACCCACCACGCCTGCTCGGTGGTGCCATGGTCGAACACCACCACGCCACCGCCCACGGCCACCGCGTCGGCGTCGGGCCCGAGCATGACGGGGGACGGGTACGCGGTCCACCCACCCCGACCCAGGGTCAAGCACCCGGGCACCACCTGGGCGTCTCGTTCCACCGTGGCCACGCCGCCGCACACGACGGGGCCTTTCGGTCCCGGCGTCAGCCTCGCCCAGCCGCGGCCCACCGGCAGGGCGGGGAGGCGGGCCCAGCGGTCGGTGGCGGGTGACCACCGCCAGGCCGTCTTCTTCGTGCTGGTGCCGGGACCTCCCCCCCCGACGAACAGGACGTCGCTGTCGGCCTCGACGAGGCGGGCGGCCCCGACCAGGGACTGGGGCGGCGCTTCCGGGCCCTCCCGCCAACGGTCGTCCTCCAGCCACCGCACGCCGACCGCGCCCATCCCGTCCGGAGCGGCGCCGCGCAGCGCCACCACCCGACCGTCGGGCAACTGGAGGACCTGGTCCGCCCAGCTCTCGGAGAACGGCGCCGAGAGGCGTCGCACCGTGCCGTCCGCGGGGTCGATCCGGTGGGTCTGGGCGGGAACGTAGACCTCCCCGCGTCGCACCCCGGCGTCGACGATGGCCACCGCGCCGCCGGGAAGGACGAAGAAGTGTCCGGCGCCCATCTCGTCGACGCGCCAGGGGGTCTCCGTCCCGCTGCATCGCCCGTCTTGGGCCGGGTACAGGCCGGGCGGACACACCGCCGGAGGGAGCGCGAGGGCGACGGAAACCAGGAGCACGCTGGAAGCTACCATCTCCGCTCCGCGCTACCCTCCCCGTCGGATGTTTCTCTCCGCCGCGCTTGCCCTCGCCGCCGCGCCGCCCTTCGCGGTCGGGTCCGACATGACGCCGTTCACGCTGGCCCGACCGGCATCGGGTCGGGTCCCCGACCCGGTCGTCTACCGCGTGCAGCAGGAGCTGACGCCGGCCCGGGAGCTCGGGCTCGTCGTGCTCACCCAGTCGGACGTGCGGGTCGCGGTGGTCGGCACCAACGCCGATGGGTCGCGGGTGTGGCGCGCGGAGCCGATGGCATCCGTGGTGGACGCGTGGACCGACTTCGGGAACGTCTCGGCGGCCGATCTCGCCGGGGTTCCCGCGCCTCCGGTGTCCCGGTGGACCGAGCGCGCCGACGGCACCGTGGTGGGTACGACCCTGGAAGGCGCCCCGGGATCGACCGCGTCTACCCTCACCTCGATGATCACCGGGCTGGCCGACCAGCTTCGGCTGCCGCCTCCGGATCGCCCGGTGGCCGTCGGTGGGTCGTGGACCCGCCAGCGGGTGTTCGACGTGGAGCTCCCCGTCGATGACCGGGTGTTGCGCGTCCACTTCGGGATCGACGCGACCTACACCTTCCGGGGCTGGAGCGTGGTCGAGGGGCGGCGCACCGCCTTCATCGAAGCGGAACTGCAACTTCGGGGCGAGGGGCTCATCCTCGACGCGGACGGTGCCACGGGGGTCGCGCTCTGGGCCCGCACCGGGGCGTGGTCCTGGGTCGAGCCGGCCGACGGCACCCTGGTTTACGGGCTGGCCTCGGCCGAGCTGTCGGTTGCGGTGGGGTACAGCGGCTACGAGCCCGCGCGCGACGACGTGACGCGGGTACGGCTCTCGCTGGCGCGAGTGGACGGAGGGTAGGCGCCCGCGTAGTCCTTCGCCCATGTCCCTCCCCGGCGTCTACACCCTCCACCTGCACCGGGGCGCCCACGCCGCGTCGGCGCCCACCCACCTCGTCGAGGTCCCGCACGGCGCGACCCGGACGTCCCACTTCGACACGTTGCGGGCGCGGCTCAATGCCCCCGGCGCCGCCGACCTGGTCGACTTCTTCCACGTGAACACCGATGCGGGCGCACCCGAGCTGGCCGACGCTGTCGCCCGCCGGTGGGTCGCGCGCCGCCCCGAGGCGTGCGTGGCGGTGCTCGTCGCCGAGATCCCCCGCACCTTCATCGACGTGAACCGGGTGATCGACGTGGACCCGGCGGCCTACCGCGCCGGCAAGGTGACCCCCGGGGTGCCGCCGTGGATCACCGATCCCGCCGATCTCGCGCTCCTGCGCGACCTGCACGCCGCCTACGTGGCCGAGGCCACGCGCCTCGTCGACGCCGTCCAGGGGCGGGCGCTGATGCTGCACACCTACGCGCCCCGGTCGGTGGACGTGGAGGTGGACCTGGACATCGTGGCCTCGCTCCGCCGCGCGTGGAGCCTGGAGGTCGCCCCGACCTGGCCCCTGCGCCCCGAGGTGGACGTGATCGGACGGGCGCTGGACGGGACGCTCCTGGTCCCCGAGGCGACGCTGGCCCGCCTGACCCACGACTTCGCGGCGCTGGGCGTCACCGTGGCCGACGGCCAGACCTACCCGATGCACCCGAGCACCCAGGCGTTCCACCACGCGGCGCGCTGGCCGGGCCGGAGCCTGTGCGTGGAGGTGCGGCGGGATCTGATCTGCCGCTGGGATCCCTTCGTCCAGATGGCGGTGGATCACGCCGCGGTGGAGCGGTTCGCGGGGCCGTTGGCGGGGGTTTGGGAGGCCTGAGGTTGGACGTCACTCCACGCAGTTCACCACCAGCGGATTGGCGTTGTCCGTACGGTCTTCGCCGTCGGCGTCGGTCCAGCGCGTCTCCATCACCGGGAGGTATTGACGGCCCACGCAGGCGGGGGCCGAGAGGGTGTAGGTGATGGTCACTTCGTCGTACCAGGTCGCTGAGTAATTCGACCCGCCGTGGACCCGCCCCACGAGGTCCAGGTCGAAGAGCAGCGTGGTGGAACCGTCGGAGTTCTCGATCACCCGGCTCGGGCTGGGGTCGACGTCGTCGGCGCTCCACCCGGCGGGGAGGGTCTCCCGCAGCTCGCCGGTCCCGTCGGCGCTCCCCATGTTGAACGGCCGCAGCTCGATCGCCGCCGTACCCCCGCTGGTGGGCACCTCCACGTAGTTGGTGACCCGCCCCGCGATCAACAGCGGGTGGGCGTCCTGGTAGTCCCAGATGGCCTGCTGGTTCTGGCCGGTCATGTTGCCCAGCACCGGATCGAAGACCCGCGCCCCCGTGAACTGGTAGGGCATGTTCGGCTGCATGTACTGGTCCAGCTCGAGGCACCACCAGGCGCTGTCGGTGGGGGCCGCGGCCTTGAAGCGGAGGCTGTCGCCGGGCGCGATGGTCAGGGTGCCGCTGGGGTAGTCCCCGCCGACGTCGAACTCCATGTCCCCGGCGCCCAGATCCTGGGAGTTGTCGGCGAGCAGGACGTACCAACGGTCGATGCAGATGTCCTCGTCGGCCGACAGGTTCTCGAACAGCACGTTCATGCCGGTGTTGTCGCTGCGAACCTCGAGCAGGCCGCGATCCCAGGCCTCTCCCAACCCGATGCAGACCGGACCCTCGTGCGCTTCGAGCGGGACCAGGGCGTAGCCGGACACCGTGTTGGTCCCGAGCCAGAGGTTGCCGGAGACCGTCTCCCCTTCGGCGCTCGGGGTGTAGGTGACCTCCAGCGTGGTGTGGTCGCCGGGCGCGAGCGTGAACGGCGTCGGCACGACCGCGGAGAACTGCGCCCCCTCGAGCACCGAGGTGCTGACCACCAGATCGGCGGTCCCGATGCTCTGCACCTCGGCGGTCAGGGTGACGGGCTCACCGGCGTTGGACTGGAAGTGGAGCGAGCTCGGGTCCACCCGGATGGCAGGGAAGGTGCCCGCACCGAACAGGGGGACGGAGACGATGGGGTCGACGCCGTTGCTGTAGACGGAGAGCGACGCCTGATCGTCGAAGGACTGAGGGGTGTAGGTGACGAGCACGTCGGCGCTGTCGCCGGGGTTGAGCGTGGTCGCGGTCGACGCCCAGGTGATCTGGTACGCGGAGGAGCCGGCGACGTCGACGTTGGACACCGTGATGGGCGCGTCGCCGACCGAGGTGATCCGCACCGTCTGGGCGGTGGGGGTCGTGGTGGCCAGGACGCCGAAGTCGACCTCCCCCGGCTCCACGGTCAGGTCGCGAAGGCCCTCGGGCACGGTCTGCTTCACTTCTTCCAGCTCGAAGTCGCTGCACCCCACCAACCACAACAGAAGGACAGGTCCCATCGGGGACTCCCGGTGTGTGGCTCAGTCTACGCTCAGTCCGGGCGCCGGTTCGGCGTGCGACCCAGGTTCACGGTGGAAATTCCGCGGCTGCAGGCCTGGAACGCCGGGTGCTCGGCGATGGGGACGCAGCGGGCATCGGCACCCTGGGCGTCTGCCGCCGGGATCACCACCACCAGGCGGATCTGCGCGACCTCTCCCCGCAGGTCGACGACGGCGTACCCGGGGCGACCGTCCACCCGCCCGTCGGGCTCCGCCGCGTAGTCCCCCTTGGCCGCCGACCCGCTGATCACCTGGGTGAACGCCGGGCCGTCCGGACGCTCCACCGCCAGCGCCTGCAGCGAGTGGTCGTGACCCGACACGAAGAGCGCGGGGGCGCCGTCCAGGGCCTCGACCACGTCGGTGGCCCAGGTGCGGTAGGTGGCGTTGGCCAGCTCCGTGTCCAAGAGGCGGAGGCCGCCCACGGGCTGGCCGTGCGTCCCCGCGCTGGCCACCGGGTGGTGGGAGAGGAGGACCAGGGGCCGGCCGGTGCGGGCGGCGTCGGCCACCGCGGCGAGGGTCGTCACCCGGCCCCCGTAGGTCTGTTCGATGGCCCGCTCGCTGTCGATGAACAGCACGATGGTGTCGGTGCCGGGCGGCTCCCAGCGCTCCACCGGGGTGTCGTAGGCCAGGGCCGACGCACCGGCGCTCCGGACCAGGTCGGCTTCGCGGAGCAGCCGGGTACGAAAGGTGGAGACCTGGAGGTAGTCGTGGTTCCCTGGTACGAAGGCGACGTCCGCCGCGGTCGGCCCGGCCGCGATCTGGGCGGCGAGGATGGAGCGGCCCCGGTCGGCGCCGCGCGGGCCGATCCCGGCCTCGTAGACGTTGTCCCCGAGCCAGATCACCCGCCGTGACGCCACCTCGGCGGCGGCGGCGCGCATCGAGGCGGTGAGCGCCTCGGTGAGACCGGCGTGGTCGTGCTTCGGGTCGGGTTCGGTGAGGCCGCCATCGCCGGCCAGCACGAGGCGGAGCTCGGGCGCCGGGAGCGTCGTCGGCTCCTCCAGGGGAAGCGGCATGTACCGGGAAAAGCCGATGCACCCGGCGAGGAGCAGGATCATCCGGGTTCGGCCACGATGCGGACGCGCTCGTCGTAGAGCGCGGCCCCCTCGCCGATGTCGGTGACCTGGGCGCGGATCAGCGCGTTCGCCGCCCGGCCGGCACGGTGGTGCCCCCCCTTGGGGAGGATCACCACGTCGCGCCGCTGTCGGGCGTCGTGTTTCACCACCACGGTGAGCGTGCCGATCGCCGACTCGACGCGGGCCGTCGCGCCATCCGGCACCGGGCAGGCGTCGGGATGCACCGTCGCGACGAGGGGGCCGGTGTGCGCGTGGGCCCACTGGGAGGACTGCGAGCCGGCGGTGGACAGGGACAGCAACCACAACGGGTAGCCGGGCACATCCGGGGCCGGATCGGCGGCGCTGGTGAGCAGGTTGACCCGCCCGGTGGGAGTCGGGAACGGGCGCCCGGCGAAGAGCACGGCCTCGGCGAGGGGGTTGCGGACGGCGCCGGCTTCGAGGCGGGCCAGGTCGACCCCGTGGGCCAGGAGCGCGGGCGCGAGGGAACGTTCCTTCCAGGTCCGCGGCGCCGCGTCGAAACCGGGCATCCCGAGGCGATCCGCCAGCATCTGCGTGATCTCCAGGTCGGACCGCACCCCCTCGGGCCGCGGGACGACCGGGTTGACCACCCCGAGCCAGTGGTGCCCGTAGGCGCCGACGATGTCGTCCTCTTCGAGGATGGTGGTGGTGGGGAGCACCACGTGGGCGAGGGCGGCGGTGTCGGTGACGAAGGCGTCCACCACCACCACGAACTCGCGGCTGGCGATCGCGCGGGCGACCTGCGCCGAGTCGGGCAGCATGACCGCGGGGTTTCCCGCGGTCACCCACATCATCCGGATGGGCGGATCGGCCGCCAGCAGGTCGGCGCCCATGGTGATCTCGCTGATGGTACGCGGCGGGGGACCGACGGGCAGCGGCGCCACGAAGGCCTTGCGGCGCTTGAAATAGAACGAGACCCCCCCGCCGGGCACCCCGAGGTTGCCGGAGATGGCGCTCAGCGCGTCGAGCGCGCGGACGATGGCGCCCCCGTTCGCGCGACGTCCCATCCCCCACCCGACCAGGATGGTGCACGGGGCGCCCGGCCCGAGGCAGTCGGCCAGGTCCTCGGCCGCCTGCACCGGGAGGTCCGCGGCGGCGCACCAATCGGCGAGGCTCCGGGCGTACGCGAGGGCGCGGAAGGCGTCGAGGTTGTCGCAGCGGGCGGCCGCGTCGGCGGTCACGTGGCCCCGGTCGAAGAGCACCCGGGCGGTCGCCATCGCCAGGGCGAAGTCCCCGGCGGGCCGGGGCTGGTAGCTGCGGTCGGCGAGGCGGCTGCTGCCGTGCCAGACCGGGTCCACCGACACGAGGGTGGCGCCGCGGGCCTTGGCCTCGTTCAGGATGGGAACCAGGTGCGGCCCCGACACGACCGGGTTCTTCCCCCACAGCAGGATGTGGCGGGCGTTGAGGAGGTCGAAGACGTCGTGGCTGTCCTCCTCGCCGAAGTCGGCGAGCTGCGCGGCGTCGCCGGCGCCGGAGCAGATGTCCCCCGACTTGATCGTGACGGGCCCGAACCGGTCGAAGAAGGCGTCGGTGACCCCCTTCAGGAATCCGAGGGAGCCGCCGGAGCGGTAGTGGAAGATGGCCTCGGGGCCCGACTCCGCGCGGATCCGCACCATCGTCGCGGCGATGAGGTCGATGGCCTCGGCCCACGAGGCCGGCTCCAGCGTGCCATTCCGGCGGATGAGGGGGTGGAGGAGCCGATCCGGGCTGTACTGGGTGTCGAGGTAGGCACCGGTGCGATGGCAGAGGAAGCCGCGGGTCACGGGGTGGTCCGGATCCCCGCGGAGCCGCGTGACGCGGCCGTCCACGACGGTGGCGATGAGACCGCAGGCGTCGGGGCAATCACGGTTGCAGGTGGTGTGGAGCTCGGCCATGCCCCGTCCTAACCAACCACCGGGCCGGGCTGGGCCGCGTCTCCGATGTGCGCGCCCACCTGTCTCCATCTGTCACACGCCCGGCAAAGATTTCGTTCTTCTTCCTCAAGAGCACTGCTACACTGCCTTTGCCAACCACCCCCCGTCGGACGACACGCCGACCTCCGGAGCGAATATGCGCCTTACTCATCTCAGTCGAGCCTGCCTTCCTTTCGCGCTGTTCCTCGGCGCCTGCGCGATTGACAACTCGCTCGGCGGCGACGAGAAGGACCCGGAACCGTTCGACACCGGTGGTGAGGTCATCGTGGACACCGACACCACGGACACCGTGACCACCGACACCTCGGTCACCGAGCCTCCTCAGTACTGCCAGGACCGTCACTTCCCTGCCGAGGCGATCCCCATGGTGGAGAGCTGCCCCGGCGGCCCCGCCACGCCGGACTGGGAGATGGAACCGAAGTGGGAGATCCCGCTCGCCAGTGGTTCCAACGTCCCGGCCGTGGTCGGGCAGCTCACGGACGACAACGGAGACGGCGTCGTGGACGAGCTGGACGACCCGGACGTCGTCGTCATGGACGTCGCCACCACCATCCACGCCGTGCGCGGGTCTGACGGCCGGGAGATCTGGTCGAAGTACCTCGGTAGCTCCATGGGCTCCATCCCCACCATCGGCGACGTCGACGGGGACGGCTTCCCCGAGGTGGTGCTCGACTCCAACTACGCCACCACCGCGCTCAACGGGCGGACCGGCGGCGTGCTGTGGGTCGGCCCGAGCTACTCGTCCAAGGACAAGGGCTCCTGCGGTGCCCACGGCATGGCCGACCTCGACGGGGACGGCGTGGTCGAGGTCTACCTCGGCAGCCAGATCATCGACGGACCCACCGGCACGCTCATCTCCAGCGGTGACGAGGGCGACGGCCTGGGCATCGGCAACTACATGGGGATGTCGATCGCCGCCGACCTCGACGGGGACGGGGTGCGCGAAGTCGTCGTCGGCAACGCGGCCTACCGGATGGACGGCACCACGCTCTGGGCCAACGGGGGCGAGGACGGCTCGGTCGCGATCGCGGACCTGGACCTCGACGGCCTGCCCGAGCTCGTGATGACCAACGGCGATGGCGTCACCGTCATGGACCACGAGGGCAACGAGCTCTGGTTCGACAACCTGGGCGACGCGCTCCCCAGCGCGGCGGCGATCGCCGACATCGACGGCGACGGCGCCCCCGAGGTCATCGTCCCCACGGCGAATCGCCTCGTGACCTTCCGCGGTGACGGCTCGGAGTTCTGGGACCTGTCCGACTCCGCCTCCTCCACCGACCGCGGTGGGGCTTCGGCCTACGACCTCGACGGTGACGGCTCCTGGGAGGTCATCTGGGCCGGCCCCAGCGGGCTCCGGATCATCGAGGGCGCTTCGGGCGAGACCCTCGGCGAGTACCCGATGAGCAGCACCCGCTGTGCCGGGTCCATCCCGGTCGTCGATCTGGACGGGGACTACGCGGCGGAGATCGTCGCGGTGGACGCGAGCGGGTCGCTGATGGCCCTTAGCGACACCGACGGCTTCACCACCGCGCGTACCGTGTGGAACCAGGCCGACTACGCCACCACCAACGTCCTCGACGACGGTACCATCCCGAGCGGCGGGGCCCCGAGCTGGGAAGGGGACAACAACTTCCGCGCCGGACCGAGCATCCCGCACGCCCAGAGCCTCTACCCGGTCATCCGGGACGTCTGCGCCGACGAGTGTGATCGGGGCACCGTCTGGATCTGGTACGCCATCGGGAACAACGGCAACCTCGACGTGACCGGCAACGTGAACCTCCAGGTCTGGGGCACCACGCCCTCCGGCCAGGTCCTCCTGACCACCGACACCTGGTCGGCTCCGCTCCCCGCGGGCTGGCTCTCCGAGTCGGCGTACCTGGAGATCCCCGGCGCTCCGGCCGACCTCACCGACATCACGCTGCTGATCGTCGGGGGCGGGAACGCGGACGCCACGGAGTGCGACACCGGCGACGACCTCGTCGCGTGGGGCGCGCCGGTCTGCTCGAGCGAGCCCGAATAGGCGTTACCCGGTGAGGCCGTAGGGTGGTTCGGCGACCCGAACCACCCCGTCGTCCTCGGGCGACCCGACCGCGACCTGATCTCTGCCGTTCCGCTTCGCCCGGTAGAGGGCGTTGTCGGCGCGCCGGACGACGTCGTCGAAGGTCTCGGCGATCTCTCCTGCCACGACGCCGAAGCTCGCGGTGACGGTGGGCCCCTGGCCAAGGTACTTCGGATCCCGGAGGGTGGTCTGGATGCGGGCGACCATCACGACCGCTCCCTCCACGGACGTGCCGGGGAGGACCAGGATGAACTCCTCGCCGCCGAAACGACCGATGATGTCCGCCTGGCGGGCGCAGTCGCGGAGCACTTGTGCGAACTGGCGCAGGGCGCGGTCGCAGGCGTCGTGCCCGTAGGTGTCGTTCATCTTCTTGAAGTGGTCGAGATCCACCATGACCACGGTGTACTTCTGGCGCGTCTGGACGAGATGGTGGGCCCGGTCTTCGACGGTGCGGCGGTTGAGCAGGCCGGTGAGCCCGTCGGTCGTGGACTGGAGCTGGGTCTTCTCGAGGACCCCGATCGTGCCGATCCGGTTGCCGGTCTGGCTGGCCAGGACGGTGAGCTGTTCGATGGTGTCGGGGCCGGGTGGCTCGCCGAGCGGCCCGGTGACGTGGATGACCCCCAGGGCGCGCCCCATGAAGTTGACCGGCACGCACACGGCGGAGCACGCGCCGCCGGGCCGGCCGCGCAGGCGCGGGCAGGCGTCGAGCGCCTCGGAGTCGGCGGCGGTCACCTGGGTCGCGTGCCGCACCGCGATGCACGACCACGGGGAGCCCACCGGGCAGCCCGGGGCGCCGGCCGCGGGGTTGGTGGCAGCGCGTTCGAGGTTCGCCTGGGAGGAGTCCGCGAGGAGGAGCTCGGCGGGGTACTCGGGGACGATCGCGTGTAGGGCCCGCGTGAGCGCGGCGGTGGCCTCCCGATGGGTGTCGGCCAGGTCCAGGGCGCTCGCCAACTGGGTGGAGAAGGCGGTCCGGGCCGCGACCGCCTGGTGTCGGTGGACCATGTTCGCGAGGCTGTCCGACATGGCGTTGAAGCTGCGGCCGAGCGCGCCCAACTCGTCCTCGCGGGTGTCGTCGGTGCGGCTGGCGAGCTTGCCGGCGCGCATCTGGTTGGTGACCTCGGAGAGTCGGAGCAGGCGGTTGACCAGCGTGCGGCCCACGCCCCAGAGCAGCAGGGTGAGGACGAGGCTCGCGGCGGCGGCGCCCGTCGCGATCGCGGTGGCGCTCCACAGCCCGACGTTGATCGCCCGCTCGGAGGCCTCGGCGATCTTGAGCTGGAAGGTCGATGCGATCGCGCCGTCGAGACGTCGGTCGACGGCGACGTAGCGTTCGGCGAACGCGGGGTACAGGGCGGCGGCGGCGGCCGGATCGGTGGCGGCCAGGCGGACGATGTGGTCGGCGTCGGCGATGTACTTGTTGACGAGGTCTTCGACCGGCGGGAACGGGTCTTCCGTCCGGGCTTCCTCCCAGTACGCCTCGGACATCTCCAGGGCCGCTCGCATCTCGTGGATGTGGCGGTCGAGCACGGTCCCACTCGTGCTCGTGCCGTCGAGCAGGTCGAGCACGTCGGCACGGATGGCGTCGTCGCGGCTCCCGGCCACGTGGAACGCCGCCTCGGCGGCGGACAGGGCGAGCGCCTCCTCGGTGTGCACGCGGGTTGCGTCCAGGGACTGCTGCGCAAGGCTGCCGACCATGCAGAGGACGGCCAGGACGAGCAGGTTGACGATGATCAGCTGCTGCCGGATGCTGACGATCCAATGGGCGCGTACGGGCAAGGGTCTTCCGGGGATCACCGTGCGTGTCGGGCCGGGGCCCCCGGGCTTGAGTCAGACGACGCCGTTGGTGCGGCACCAGGCGTCGAGGAACAGCAACATCCAGAGGCGTTGGTCCTCCCCCCGCTCCACGAGGCCGTCGAGCGCCCCGGGCATGAACAGCCCGAGCCGGTCCTCCCGCAGCAGCGCGAGCCGCTCGTCCACGTACGCCTTGAGGGGACCCCGCACCCATCCGGTCCACGGTCCCGGCAGGACCCGCTTCGGGCGGTTGACCAGGGCGCGCCCCAGGACCGGGCGCAGCAGGCGGCGGAGGGGCCACTTGGAGATGGTCTCCCCCGGTCGGGTGCGCACCTTCCACCACCCCGAGGTGCTGGCCAGGAAGGTGACGAGGTCGAGGTCCAACAGGGGCTCCCGCAACGCGAGCCCGGCGAGGTTCGCGGCCGCGCCGGACCTGACCAGGGCGTCCTCGGTCATCCGGCCCACGAGGTACACGTGGAGGATCTCGTTGATCGGGTCCGACGCGACCTGACGGTACAGGGGCTCGAGCGTGGCGCGGCGGATGCCCGGGCGCACCCACCCGGGATCTCGCAGCAGCCCGCTCCGCGCCGCCGCGTCGTACACCTGGAAGCCGCCCACCAACCGGGCGAGGCCGAAGGGCTGGCCCCGTTCGGCCAGCTCCGGCCGGCGGGATGCGAGGAGGCGGCCCGCCGCGCGCCCGAGCGGTCCGGGGACGCGCCGCACCATCTCGGACACGCGGAACTGCCCGCCCATCACCGCCACCATCCGGCCGCCGAACACCTCGTCACCGCCATCGCCGGCGAGGAGCACGTCGACGTCGGGCGCGGCCGCTCGGGCCAGCAGGTATTGGGGCACGGCCGCGGGATCGGTCAACGGCTGGTCGGTGCCGACCACCACCGCCTCCACCGCGTCCAGGTAGCTGGTGGGGTTCACCCGGAGCACCGAGTGTTCGGTGCGCAGGATGGTGGCGACCCGTCCCGCGTAGGGGGTCTCGTCGCTCTCCTCGCCTTCGACACCCACGGTGAAGGTGCGGACGGGACCGAGCTTCGACGCGTAGAAGGCGATGGCGGAGGAGTCCAGCCCCCCCGAGAGGAACACCCCGACCCGCTGCCGCCCGGAGGCGCGCGCGGCGACGGCGCGGTTCAGACGCCGCTCCAGTTCGACCAGCGCCGAGGTCTCGTCGGGAAGCGGGGCGAAGGGGGGGGCGTAGCGGAGGCGAAACCAGGGTTCGAGCGCGAAGCGCTGGCGGTCGAAGGTGAGGAGGTGTCCGGGGGGGAGCTGCTGGACGTCACGGAGCAGCGTACGCGGCGCGTGTACGTACCGGAACGCCAGGAACTCGGCGAGGTGCTCGCGGGCCAGCTCCCGCGAGACCCAGGACAGTCCGAGCAGCCGCCGGAGCCGCGTGGAGAAGGCGAGCCGGGGGCCCTTCTGGACGAAGAAGATCCGTCGGATCCCGAAGGGATCCCGGGCGAGCCAGGTGCGGCGGGCGCGTCGGTCGTAGATGGCCGCGACCCAGGCGCCGTCGAGCTGGTCGAGGGCCGCCGGGCCGCGCGTGGCCCAGAGGTCGAGGAGGAGCTGGGCCGAGGACTGGCCCGACGCCGGCGTACGGTCGAAGTGCCCGCTGACCGCGACGTACAGGTCGTCGCTGGTGGCCATCGTCGAGCGCGCCCGCGCCACGAACAGGAGGTCCTCGCTGGCCAACGGCGTTCCGTCCCCGAGCGCGGCCCGATCTGCGTCGCTGGGCGCGCTGTCCCCCCCCACGATCCCGCCGATACTACCCATCTGTCACACGCCTCCAGTTCGCCGGATGGGCTATCCTCCTCCCGGTCGCCACGGCTCCCGAGGTATCCGCATGACGGTCCGCATCCACGATCTCCTCAAGCACGCCATCGAGAACAAGGCGTCCGACATCCACTTCGGGGCCGGAGAGGTGCCCGCGGTCCGGATCGACGGCGAGATCATCCGGATGCGGCTCCCGGTCCTCACCAACGACGACGCCAAGCGCCTCGCGTACTCGATGATGCAGGAGAAACACCGGACGAACTTCGAGAACAACATGGAGACGGACTTCGCCATGGCCTTCAAGGGGCTGGCGCGGTTCCGCGTGAACGTGTTCACCCAGTCCCGGGGGATCGGGGTGGTGATGCGCCAGATCCCCAGCCGCGTGCTGACGATGGAGGAGCTGGGCCTCAAGCCGGTCTTCTCGCGCATCGCCGCGTTCAAGCGCGGGCTGGTGCTGCTCACCGGCCCCACCGGCTCCGGCAAGTCGACGACCCTCGCCGCCATCGTCGACTCCATCAACAAGAACCGCTCCGAACACATCCTCACCATCGAGGACCCCCTCGAGTTCGTGCACACGCCCGTCAAGTGTGTGATCAACCACCGGGAGGTGGGGACCGACACCAAGTCCTTCGCCGCGGCGCTGCGGTCCGCCTTGCGCGAGGATCCCGACGTCATCCTGGTGGGCGAGCTGCGCGACCTCGAGACCATCTCGCTCGCGATCTCTGCGGCCGAGACGGGCCACCTCGTGTTCGGCACGCTGCACACCAACTCCGCCCCGGAGACCGTGGACCGCCTCATCGACGCGTTCCCGCACGAGCAGCAGTCCCAGATCCGGACCATGCTGTCGACGTCGCTGATGGCGGTGGTCTCGCAGGCGCTGCTCAAGCGGGCGCACGAGCCGGGCCGCGTGGCGGTGCAGGAGATCATGCTCTGCAACGCCGCCATCCGGAACCTGATCCGCGAGAACAAGCTCTTCCAGATCCCCTCGATGATGCAGGCTGGGAAGGCCGAGGGTCAGCAGCTCATGGAGGTCCATGCCAAGGAGCTGGCGCTCGCCAAGAAGATCTCCCGCGACGACGCCATCCGGCTGACCAACAACGCCAAGCTCTTCGACGACGTCATGCCGCCGGGGCGTCCTCCGCTCGGGCAGGGCATGCGGTGAGCGCGCCGTGAACGTCACCGTCAACGGCGAACCCCGAGACGTGCCCGACGGCATCGACCTGCGGGCGCTCGTGCTGCGCTTCGACTTCCGCCCCGAGGCCGTCGCCGCCGCGGTCAACGGCGAGGTGGTGGCCCGCGCCCGGCACGCCGAGCGGGTGCTGAGCGAGGGGGATCGGATCGAGGTGATCCGCGCGGTGGGCGGGGGGTAGCGGGCTTAGAGCTCCCGTCGCCCTTCGAGCGCCCGCATCAGCGAGGCGCGGTCGGCGAACTCGATCTCGGTCCCGACGCTCACGCCGTGGGCGAGCCGCGTCACGCGGACGCCGAGCGGCTTGACCAGCTTGGCGACGTAGAGGGCGGTGGCGTCCCCCTCGACGTCCGGGTCGGTGGCGAGGATGACCTCGGTGACCCCCGCGAGCCGTGCGAGCAGCGCCTGGAGCCGCAGCTCGTGGGGACCGATGCCGTCGAGGGGGGAGAGCGCGCCGTGGAGCACGTGGTAGGTCCCGCGGAACTCGCCCGCGGCGTCGACCGCGGAGACGTCCTGGGGGCGCTCGACCACGCAGATGAGGGTCGGGTCTCGGCGACCATCGGCGCAGCGCCGGCACAGCTCGACGTCGGTGAGGTCGCAGCAGCGCGCGCACTCCCGCACGTTCATCCGAAGGGTGGTGATGGCCTCGGCGATGGCGCCGGCCACCTCCGGCGGTTGCCGCAGGATCCAGTAGGCGAAGCGCGTCGCCGTCTTCTCGCCCACGCCGGGCAGCCGGGCAAGCTGGGAGACGGCTCGGCGAAAGGGGTCCTGGGCCATGGTGGCTTAGCCGAGCATCCCGGGCGGCAGGCCCAGAGAGGCGGCCATTTCGGCCATCATCTCGCCGACCACCTGCTTCGAGCGGCGCACGGCGTCGTTGGTCGCGGCGCGGATGAGGTCTTCGACCATCTCGCGGTCGTCCATCACCTTCGGATCGATCTTGACGGAGATGACCTCCTGGGCGCCGTTCATCCGTACGGTGACGAGCCCCCGACCGGCTACGCCCTCCACTTCGGCCCGCTCGGCGTCCTCCTGCATCTTCGCCATCTTCTGCTGCATGTTGCCGAGCATTCCGCCCATGCCGCCCATGCCACCCATCATGTCGAAAGGATTGCTCATCGTGGTGCTCCGTGGCGACGGCTGTATCCCGGGCGCGCGCGGTCAGGGCTCGTCGGGGGAGTCGGGCTCGCCCGGGATGAGCTCCCGCGGCGCGACGCCCGAGGGTTCGATGCGCTCGAGCTTGCCGCCGAAGGCCTCGAGGACGCGGCGGACCGCCGGCGCGGCCTCGGCGGCGTGTCTGGCCGCTTCGCGGCGCGCGGTGTCGGCGAGGTGATGGGACTCCCGACCGGTCCGGCCGGAGGCGTCGTCGACCGTGAGGTCCAGCCGACGGAAGCCGGCGAAATGCTCGGAGAAGTCGATGGGCTTGAGCGCGTCCCAGACCCGGGTGCGGTTGAAGTCGCTGCGCGCGACGAGCCGCACTGCGCCGTCTTCGTAGCCGAGGAAGGCGGCGTTGTCGGCCACGGTGACCCGCGGCAGCTCGGGGAGGGACTCGAGGACGCCGCGCCACCCCAGGCGGGGGCTCGGCGGGGCAGGTTCCGGCGGGGCAGGTTCCGGCGGAGGAGGTTCCGGGGGCGGCGCGGACGCGACGACCGGCGGACGGAACGCGGAGGGGGCGACGGGGACCGCGGAGGGGGCGACCGGGGTGGCCGTAGGAGCTGCGGGGGGCGGCGCGGGCGGCGGGCCGGCGAGGACGGGCGCGGGGGGCGCGGAAGCCGGCGGACGTGGCGCCGGGAGACCCTCGGGCCCTCTACCTGTCGCCCTCCGACCCATCCCCGCCTTCGCGGGAACGGGAGCGGCCTGCGACCGCGCCGGCGCCGCGAAGGCGTCGTTCGAGGTCGACCAAGCGTTCGACCAGCCCGCCGATAGGCTGGGCGGCGCGCACGGCGATGAGCCGGGCGACGGCCATCTCCAGGACCATCCGGGGCCGGGACGCGCGGGCGACCTCGTCGTGCACCTCGAGCAGGACCTGGAAGGTGCGGGCCAGCTGATCGGCCGGCACGTCCCCGGCGAGCTCGGTGAGGCGGTCCTTCTCGTCCTCGGGGACGTCGAGGTGCTTGCGGGCTGCGGGGGAGAGCGCGACCAGGGCGGCGTTGCGGATGAGCTCGAGCAGCTCGGTGGTGAACTGGGCCAGCTCGTAGCCTTCGTCGTGGACCAGCGCGATGGCGTCGAAGCAGCGGTCGGCTTCGCCGCGCATCAGGCCGGTCAGCATCTCGTAGAGCACGGTGCGATCGACGAGACCCAGGATGTCGGCGACCTCCTGGTCGCTGGGGTTCCGCGCCGAGGCGAAGCTGATCACCTGGTCGAGCAGGCTCTGCGCGTCCCGCATCGAGCCTTCGCCGGCGCGCGCGATCATGCGCAGCGCCGCCTCGGAGATGGTGATGCCCTCGGCGTCCACGATGCGCCGCAGCCGCGCCGCCACCACCGTCACCGGGATGCGCTTGAAGTCGAAGCGCTGGACCCGGGAGAGGATGGTCTCCGGGACCTTGTTGACTTCGGTGGTGGCGAAGATGAACTTCGCGTGGGGCGGCGGCTCTTCGAGGGTCTTGAGGAGGGCGTTGAAGGCCCCCTTCGAGAGCATGTGCACTTCGTCGATGATGTAGATGCGGAAGCGCGCGATCTGCGGCGCGTAGCGGACGCCGTCGCGGAGATCGCGGATGTCTTCGACCGAGTTGTTGGAGGCGCCGTCGATCTCGATGACGTCAGGCGAGTTGCCGGCGAGCGTCTCGATACAGGGCGTGCATTCGCCGCAGGGGGTGACGGTCGGCCCCTTCATGCACTGGAGGGCGCGCGCGAACGCGCGGGCGGCGGTGGTCTTGCCGACGCCGCGGGCACCGGTGAACAAGAAGGCGTGGTGGATGCGCCCGGACCCGATCGCGTTCTTCAGCGTGCGGGTGACGTGCGCCTGGCCGGACATGTCCTCCAGGGTGAGCGGGCGCCACTTGCGCGCGATGGCGACGTAGCCTTGTTCTTCCGCCACGGGTTCCTCGATCCGCGCAGTCCTAACGCGGCCCGCGTGCAGGGGGCCTCCGCGCGGGGCGGGGCTCGCCCCCGTTGGTGATGGCCGGGCACCCTCATGCCCCGAAGCCATCGACACCGTTGCTTCCGTCAGGACCTGGCGGGATTCACGACGCTCCGGTCACGAGGACCCGACCATCACCAACGGGGGCGAGAAATTCACCCGCCAAGGGGCGGGAAATGGCGGACAGGGCGGGATTCGAACCCGCGGTACCTTTCGATACACACGATTTCCAGTCGTGCACCTTCGACCACTCGGTCACCTGTCCAGATTACGACGCACAACCGAGGTCGCGTGCCGACGAAGGGATGGCGGAGAGGGTGGGATTCGAACCCACGGTAAGCGTAAGCCTACAGTGGATTTCGAGTCCACCGCCTTCGACCACTCGGCCACCTCTCCGCATCAAACGTTGGTCTTCCGACTCCGCCGGGCCGCGAAGAACCCCTGTAGCTGGGTCCGGGCGGCCGCTTCCTCGACCCCGGCGACCACCGAGAACTGGTGGTTGAGACCGGGGTGCCGGGAGAGATCTCCCAGCGTGCCGAGGAACCCGCCCTTGGGGTCGCGGGCTGCGTAGACACAGCGGGCGATCCGGGCGAGGACCATGGCCCCCGCGCACATGGCGCAGGGTTCGAGCGTGACGTAGACGGTACAGCCATCGAGATGCCAGTTTCCGCGGGCCTGGGCGGCAGCGCGGAGCGCGTTCACCTCGGCGTGACCGCAGGGGTCCTGGTGCGTCTCCCTGGTGTTCACCCCCTCGGCGAGGAGGGCTCCATCGAGCAAAACCAGGGCGCCGACCGGGACCTCGCCCGCTTCGGCGGCGCGCGCGGCGAGCGCGAGCGCATGCCGCATCCAGCGGCTGTCCGTGTCAGAAGATTCCATGGGGTTCATCAAAGAGCATGCGGGGGTGGTTGGCACCCCGGAGCGGCCGCCTTGTAGCGGTTCCCGGGTGCGACGTCAAACAGAGTAAGCTGGAGAGGATGGTTCCCGCCCTGGCGTCCGCCCGTCGTCGTGCCCGCACGTGGTTGCGCGCGCGGGTCGTGTCGGTCCTGGCGGAGCGACGGATGGGCCTCGACGCGGTGCGCGCCGACCTCACCGGGCTGCGTCGGCAGGTCGGGGCGGTCGAGTCTCGGACCGCCGCCCTCCACGCCCGCGCCGACCCCGCCCCCTTCCGGCTCGAGATGACGGTGCACGCCGCCCACGCGCGCCACCCGGCGGTCGCGGAGGCGTTCGCGCGCCGGGGCCTGCCCGCCTGCCCCGCGTGTGCGGTGGGCGCGGACGAGACCCTGGGCGAGGCGGCGTTCGCCGAAGGGTTCCCCGTCGCCGATCTGCTCGCCGAACTCAACGCCCTGACCCAGGTGTTCCCCTCGCCATGATGTTCCTCCTCCTCGTGCTGTACTCGGTCGCCCAGGCCGCCTCGAGCTTCCCCACCCAGGTCACCCTCAAGACGGTCGACGGCGTCAGCCTCAAGGCCGTGTACGGAGCCCCGAGCAAGGCGGTGAACGGCGTGGTGTTCGTCCACATGGCGGGTCGGGCGAAGGAGGACTGGCAACTGCTCGCCGAGAAGCTCTACCGGGCCGACGTGCAGGTGCTCGCGGTGGATCTGCGGGGTCAGGGGGGCAACGCGGTGGCCGGCGCGACGGCGCCCTCGAGCTACGCGCCGATGATCGCCGACGTGAAGGCCGCGGTCGACTACCTGCACGCCAAGGGGTGCACCAACGTGGCGATCGTGGGCGCCGAGGTCGGGGCGAACCTCGCGATCAACCTCGCGGCCGATGATCCCAGCATCCGCACCGTGGTGATGCTCTCGCCCGGGGTGGACGTGAAGGGGGTGATCACCACCGATGCGGTGAAACGGTACGGCGCGCGCCCGCTGTTGATGGTGGCCAGCGAGGACGACGTCTACTCGGCCCGCTCCGCGACGTCGCTCGACCGCGTCGCGGTCGGGACCCATCGCCTGGAGATGTTCGAGAAGGCCGGGAAGGGCACCACGATGCTGAACCGGGAGCCCACCCTGGAGTCGCTGATCATCGGGTGGGTGCAGACCCACTGGGCCGCCGTGGGCGCCGAGGCGCCGCCCCAGCCCACCGGGCCGGACATCAAGCTCGACGTGGCGCCCATCGAGACCAGCGGGCCGACGGCGCCGGTGCCGACGCCCTAGCGTCGCCGCGGGCAGCCGGACGCGGGCTTGTCGCCCCCATCCGGCGCCGGACGCGCCCTACTTGAGGAGATCCTTGACCGTCTCGCGCTCGGCGAGGAGCTCGTCGGTGGTCTTCTTGATGCCGGCGCGGGCGAAGTCGTTGAGCTTGATGCCCTTCTTGACCTTCCAGTTGCCCTTCGACGTCTGGACCGGGAAGCTGAAGATCAGGCCCTTGGGCACGCCGTACTCGCCGTTCGAGCACACGCCCATGGAGGTGAAGTGGCCCCGCTTGGTGCCGTGCCACAGCGACGACATGTGGTCGATCGCGGCGGAGGCCGCGGAGGCCGCCGAGGAGGCACCGCGGGCTTCGATGATGGCCTTGCCGCGGGTGGCGACGGTCTTGATGAAGTCGCCCTTCAGCCACGCCTCGTCGCAGAGCTCGGGGACGGCCTTGCCATTGACCTTGGCCTGGAAGAAGTCCGGGAACATCGTGTCGGAGTGGTTGCCCCAGATGGCGAGGTTGGTGACGTCGCCCGGGAGGGCGCCGACCTTCTTGGCGAGCTGGGCCTTGGCGCGGTTCTCGTCGAGGCGGGTCATCGCGTGGAAACGGTCGCGCGGGATGTCCGGCGCGGAGTGCATCGCGATCAGCGCGTTGGTGTTGCAGGGGTTGCCGACGACCAGCGCGCGGATGTCCTTGGCGGCGTTGTCGTTGAGGGCGCGGCCCTGACCGGTGAAGATGGGGCCGTTGGCGGTGATCAGGTCGGCGCGGTTCATGTCCTTCGTGCGCGGGCGGCTGCCGACGAGGAACGCCTGATTGATACCCGAGAACGCCTTGTTGGGGTCGTCCGAGATCTCGATCCCGTGCAGGAGCGGGAAGGCCGAGTCCTGGAGCTCCATCACGACGCCCTCGAGGGCCTTCATCCCGGGGGGGATCTCCAGCAGCTGGAGGATGATGGGTTGGTCTTTCCCGTAGCAGTCGCCAGCGGCGAGACGGAACACCAACGCGTACCCGATGTTGCCGGCCGCGCCGGTGACGCTGACCTTGAGGGGAGCCTTCATGTGATGACCTCGTGAGGCCGGCGGCCTTAACCCATACGCGCCGCCCGTGCCTCGTCTCCCTTCGTCTCGGTGCGCCGACACCTTCGGCGCCTGACGAGGTAGAAGGCGTCGTGCTGCTGTCTGCCGCCGGCTCCTTCGGCCCCTTCCTCGTCGTGCTGCTGGTCCTCGGGCTCCCGGTCCAGTTCGCCCTGGCCTCGATGGTGGCGTTCGGCCGCCGGGTGCCTGCGGTCCTCGCCATCGCCGCGCCCGTGTTGGCGCTGGTGGTGGGCGGCTTCGCGGTGGTGCAGGGGATGAACGACGGCATCGCCGCGGTCGGCTCGGCGGCGGACCCGGCCTGGGTCCCGTGGTTCGCGCTTCAGGATCGCGCGCGCGCCGGCGGGCCCGCGATCGTGGCCGGGGGCGGCGCGCTGGCGCTCACCCTCCCGCCGCTGATGGGCGCGGTGGTGCGGGCGCTCCGTGCGGGGCGTCGCCGGTGGTTCGCGCCGGGCTTCGGGGTGATGGTGGCGGTGGTGGCGGCGGCGGGGGCGGCGGTGTTCGGGCGATCCTACGGGGACCCGGCGGGAGGCCTGCTGTCCGCGATCGGCATCGTGCTGCTCGGGGGCGCCGCCGCGGTGGCCGGCCTCGACGCCGCGCCGCGTCGGATGACGGCGTCCGGTATCGCCGGCGCCTGCTTTGGCGTCGGGAGCCTGGCGCTCATCATCGCCGAGCTCGGCGGCGCCTGGTACGACGGGCTTCAGGCCCTTCCGGACTTCGACGCGGTGTGGTCCCGGGTGGGCGCGCTGGACGCTCACGAGGCGGCGGTGGCCTACGTGCTCCCGTCGATCGTGCCCTTCCTCGCCGTCGCGGGCCTGGGGATCTTGCCCTCCGTCCTCGTCCAGCGCCTCCGCGGTCTCGACGCCCGGTCGGGCCTGGATGTCGCCGGGGTCGGCGGACTGCTCATCGTGGTCGCCCTGGTCTGGGGCTGGGTCCCCTTCCGGGCCCGCACGCTCTCCCACCTCGCGGGGGACCACGCCGCGGCCGTGCTCGAGGAGCGTCGAGGCTACGACGTCCCGCACCGCGCGCTGGTGCCGCCGCGGGTCCTGGTGGCCGATCCGGTGGCGCCGCGGTGGGTGCTGATGCGCCAGTCCGGTGGGGTCGAGGTCGCGGCGGTGGTCGGGGACCTCGAGGCCGCGGCGGCCACTCTGCAGCTCGGTGACGGCATCATCCTGCCCCCCGAAATGCTGATGGAGGACGTGTACTTCCACCTCGCGGACGCGCGGGCGGGGGTGATCCAGGTGATCGGCTGCGGCTCGGTCACGGCCGCCGTCTTCGACGCGCTCGCCTCCGATCCGCTCCGCGCGGCGGGCCGTTGCGGCGCCTTCCCGCTGCGTATGCGCGTGGACGTCGACCTCCTCCACCCCCGCAAGCTCATCCTCCTGAAGGACCGGCTGGTGGACGATGGCGGCGAGATCGTGGCGACGCGCGACCTCGCCGGGCTCACCGGTCGCCCGGTGGTGCTCCGTGCCCAGGTCGACGCGCGGGTGAGCGATCTGGCCGCCGCGCTGGCCCGCCTCGTCGACTCGGGACCGGTGTACCTGGGCTGGGGGGTCACCCTGGACGGAGACGACCTGCCGGTCGGTGTGAACCCCGGCATCCGCATCCGCAGTCGGCCCCCCCCGAATGGGGAGGCGGCGTCCCCCGCGCCTCCGCAATAGGCCGGCGGATGGCGACTTCTCCCTGGCGGCGGCTGATCGGGCTGGCCAAACCCGAAATGACGATGCTCGTCCTGGGCACGGTGGCGCTGCTGCTCGGGGGGAGCGGCGGGTTGATCGCCCCGCAGGGCCTGAAGATCCTGATGGACGCCGTGTCCCGCCCCGATGGTCGGGCGGTCCTCAATCAGACCATCCTCTGGATGATCCCCCTCTTCCTCGTGATCGGCATCTTCGGCTTTCTTCGCGCCTGGCTGTTCACGCTGGCCGGTGAGCGGGTGGTGGCCCGGTTGCGCCGCGATCTCTACGGCAGCGTCATCCGTCAGGAGGTGGGCTTCTTCGACTCCCAGCGCACCGGAGAGCTCATCAACCGCCTCTCGGCCGACACCGGGGTCCTCCAGAACAGCGTGACCGTCAACGTCTCGATGGCGTTACGCTTCGGCCTCCAGACCGTCGGGAGCCTCGCGGTCCTGTTCTGGACGAGCTGGCGGCTCACGCTGCTGATGCTCGCGGTGGTGCCGGTGGTGGCGGTGGGCGCGGTGGTGTTCGCCCGCACCGTCCGGAGCCTCTCCCGGAAGACCCAGGACGCGCTCGCCGCCGCCAATGAAGTCGCCGAGGAGACCCTGGGCAGCATCCGGACCGTCCGGGCCTTCGCCCGGGAGGAGCAGGAGTCGGCGCGGTACGCGTCGCGGGTGCAGGACGCCTTCGAGATGGGCCGCCGTCTGGCCGTGGCCTACGGCACCTTCCAGGGAGCGGCGGGCTTCGCGATGTACGTCGCGATCGCGCTGGTGCTCTGGTACGGCGGCGGCCTCGTGATCGACAGCAGCGCCGCGGTCGCGGCCGCCACCGCGGCGGGCCTCCCCGCTCCGGCCGACACCTTCACCGCCGGTACGCTCTCGTCGTTCATGCTCTACACGCTGTTCCTGGCCTTCTCGCTGGGGACCCTCTCGAGCCTGTACGCCGATTGGAACAAGGCCCTGGGCGCGAGCGGGCGGGTCTTCGAGCTGCTGGACCGGGAGCCCGGGGTGGTCAACACCGGCGGCGTGCAGGTGAAGGACTACGTCGGACTGGTCAAGCTGGAGGCGGTCGACTTCGCCTACCCCACCCGCCTGGACGCCCCAGTCCTCCGCGGCGTGAGCCTCGACCTCGAGCCCGGCAAGGTGCTGGCGCTGGTGGGGCCGTCCGGGAGCGGCAAGAGCACGGTCGCGGCGCTCCTGATGCGCTTCTACGACCCGACCGCGGGGCGGGTCACCCTCGACGGCACGGACATCCGCACGCTCGACACCCACTGGCTGCGGGAGCAGATCGGGGCGGTGTCCCAGGAGCCGGTGTTGTTCGCCTCGAGCATCGAGGACAACATCCGCTACGGCAGGCCGGGCGCCACGCGCGCTCAGGTCGAGGACGCCGCGCGGGCCGCGAACGCCCACACCTTCGTGAGCGGATTCCCCGAGGGCTACGGCACGCTGGTCGGCGAGCGGGGGGTACGCCTGTCCGGAGGCCAGAAGCAGCGAATCGCCATCGCGCGGGCGCTGCTCAAGGACCCGCGGATCCTGGTGCTGGACGAGGCCACCTCGGCGCTGGACTCGGAGAGCGAGCACCTCGTCCAGGAAGCGCTCGAACGGCTGATGAAGGGCCGCACCGTGCTGGTGATCGCGCACCGCCTGTCCACGGTCAAGGATGCGGACCGCGTCGTGGTCATCGACGGCGGGCGGGTGGTGGAGAGTGGCCGCCACGACGAGCTCGTCGCCCTCGACGGGGTGTATCGCCGCCTGGTCGAGCGGCAGTTCGCGGTAGGATGACGCCGATGTGGCTCCTCCTCTACGGCCTCGCCTTGGCCGACACCGCCGACACCGGGGACACCGCCGACACCGACCCCTACCGCGACACGGCCTTCGTGCTGGAGGAGACCTACACCCAGTCTTCGCGCGGGTGTGGGGAGATCAACGCCGCCGCCGCGCTGGCGCTGGTGGCCTGGTTCAGCCGGTTCGGACGGTCCGCAGGGCGCCCGGGTGCGCCTCCTCGAACCGGACCAGCGCGCCCCCCGAGCGGATGAGGCTGTCGTCGCCCACGACGCCGCAGCTCACGAAGAACTTCACCGCTTCCTCTACGGTCATGTCCACCGTGGTGACGTCTGAGCTCCGCAGCACCACGGGGTAGCCGAGGTGGAGGTGGTTCGACGGGAAGAAGACGACGACGCGGTCGTCCCCGGGATCCTTCGTGACCTGCTCCTGGGCGAGGAGCCCGAGCGTGTAGCGACCGACCATCGGATACTCGACCAGCACCACCTTCGAGAAGGGCAGCTTCGCGTGGTCGGTGAAGGGCACGACGATCTGGCGGGAGGCGCTGTAGAGCGAACGCACCCCGGGGATGCGGTCGATCAACGTCTCCAACCACCTGAGCGCCTGCTTGAAGAACAGCTTCCGGGTGAGGTAGCCGGCCAGCACGACCAGCAGCAGCGTGGTCACCAGCCCGAGCCCCGGCACGTGGATCGGGTGCCCGACGGCGTAGGAGAGCAGCTCGTTCAGACGATTGCCGAGGAAGCCGTCCACCGTGACGAACGCGAAGGAGAGGATCTTCCAGGTGATGAAGAGCGGCAGCAGGGCAAGCAGCCCCGCCAAGAAACTCTGACGCAAGGACGCCGCAGCGGAGTTCGGATTCATGGTCTCACTGTCGTGAGCATAATCACCAATCACGGCCAGACCTTCGGCGTCTTCCCGCCATCGGCCCGCGCGGACTGCCGCTTCAGTCTAGAAAATTACGCAGTCGTCGTCGATGTCGAGGTTCGAGCGCTCGGCGCTCGGCACCGGGGTCATCGATTCGGTGGAGACGTCGATGAGATCCCAGCCGATGGTGCTGCCGTTGACCGCGTAGGCGATGGCGTAGCCGAGATCGGAGGGCGCATCGGTCCACAACGCCGCGACCGGCGCCCCGGTGCTGGTGCAGGCCCCCCAGTTGGCCCCCTCGGTGGCGGCCCAACTGCCGCTCCCGTCGGTGTCGAGGTAGGTGAGCGGGATCTCCAGCGCCGCGAACTGATCGCCGGCGCCGGTCGCGTCGAACAGATGGTCGTTGGGGGGCGCGCCCGAGAGGCTGATGGTCCAAGGGGGGCCGAGGGCCTGGTCGGCGAGCACGGACGCGGTGGTCCCACCGGTCAGGTACACGTAGGGAAGGAGGAACAGCCGGTTCTCGTCGCTGTCGATGGAGCCGCTGTAGGTACCGCCGAAGCTCATCGCCTCCACGGGCGTGAGGTTGGTGGGGACCGGGATGTGGGTGACGTCGCCCACTTCGGGGCTGCCGCCGCCGAAGTCGAAGGTGAGCGCGTTCCACCCCAGCGACAGCCCGAACGCCGCGAGGTCGGGCGGGAGCTTCCCGTCCAGGTAGATGGCCCAGGTGTTCCCGACCCCCCACCAGGTCTCGGTGGCGCCGTGGGTCCCGCTACCATCGTCGTCTCCGAACAGGGCCGGGGCGTAATAGGCGAGGTAGGTCCCCGGGTAGCCGTCGACCTCCACCAGGTCGGTGGACGGGGGGGCGGGCGGGTCGAGTTCGACGCGGTCGCCGTCGACGGGGCCCTCGATCAGCACGGCGCCGACGGCCAGACCGTCCGCCACGTCCACGTAGGTCAGGGCGTACCCGCCACCGTCGTACTCCCCGGTGAAGTCCAGGCCGATCGCGCCGGGGGACGTGTCGGTGTCGGAGTCCGAGTCCGCATCCGAGTCGGCATCCGAGTCCGCATCGGTGTCCGCATCGGTGTCCGCATCCGTGTCGGTGTCGGCGTCGGTGTCGGTGTCGGTCACGGCCGAGCCGGTGTCGTCCTGCTTGGCGTCGGTGCTCGGGCAACCAGTGAGGAGCGCGAAAGGGAGCAGGACCATGGGGACGACCTCCGGTCAGATGGAGATGGGCGTCGCGGGCAGTACCTTTACATCTACCCCGGGATTCGCGGTGCGCACCTCGTTCAGCCGGGCGTTCAACCAGGCGGTGTACGCGGCAGCGTCCTTGAACGGCGCCTCGGGGTAGGTCATGGTGATCTTGCTCGTACCCTTACAATCCGCGGCGAGCTCGAAGGCGAAGGCGGAGCGGGCGTTGGCGTCGGTGCGCTCGGCGACCTGGTCGGGCCAGGTGTGGCCGGTATCCAGGACCTGGGCGTGGTGGACCTCCACGCGGGTGTCCCCCTTCTTGCAGACCGCCACCTCGACCCCCACCACCCCGTAGAGCAGCCCACCTTTCGGCTGGAGGATGGAGCGGTACCGCACGGCGACCTGCTTGTCGGCCTCGAGCTCGTCGTTGAGGGAGAGGAAGGTCTTGCGGGTCTGGTCCGCGGACTTGTCCGGGAGGGTGGGCGCGAGCGTGCGAAGCGCGGCCGCGGCAGCCTCGGCGGCGGCCGGATTGATGCCCCCGGGGTCCCCCACCCCCGCCGCGTCGCTGAACGCGTCGACGATGTCGATCACCACGGCGGGATCGGTCTCTCCCGTGATGAGCTCGGTCAGCATGGGGACGGCCTTCCCGCCCAGATTTCGGGCGTAGACCCCGAGCAGCGCCCCGAACAGCGTCCGGTCCTTGCGGCGGGAGCTGAGCGCGGTGGCGAGGAGCTGCTGCACGGGCTCGACGCGGCAGGAGTCGAGGCCGGCCCACCAGCGGCCGCGGTAGAAGTTGTCGCCCAGGGACTTCTCGGCGTCGACGAAGAACGTGGCGACTTCGGGCGCGGCGCATCCGTCCCCGAGGCGGGCCAGGGTGGGGCCCCGGTCGTCGGGCTCGAGGGCGCTGACCCATGTGAGCACGGTGGCGCCCGCGCCGACCTTGATGGCGGCGATCGCCGCGGCGTCTCCGCCGGTGCCCGCGATGATCTTCTTGAACGCTTCGGGCGCGAACGCCTTGGCGGCGGCCGCATCGCAGGCCACCAGCTCCACGTACTTGTCTCCGCCCGCGGTGGGGCTGATGTCGGCGAAGGCGGCCTGGATGGGCGCAGGGTCGCAGGGTGCGGCGAGAGAGGCGTGGATGAACAAGGCCCACATGCGTGACTCCATCAATAGCGGCGGCGTGTAACCGCCGGGGGGCAGGCGCGGAAATCCGCCCGAAGAGACACCGGCGCGAATAAGCTGCTTCCTCGAACGTCGAACGGCGGTACGCGTTTTTCCTCCGAAGGAGGTCGCATGGTCGGACACCTCGTGGTTTCTTTGGTTCTTCTGGCTTCCAACGCGGCGTTTGCCGGTGGGCCCGACGTCTCGGCGCCGGATGTGGCGCGTCCTGCCCGCGAAGAGGCGGCCGCCAAGAAGGACGGCGCTGGCGGCGGCCGTCGGGAGAAGGCGGGCAAGGGGTCGTCTCAGCGCGGCGGCTCTGGGGGTTCGAGCGCGAAGCCTCCGTCCACCACGCGCGACGGCGGGGCGCCTGCGGATGGCCGCGGCGGCGATGCCAAGCCCGAGTCCAGAGAGCCGTCGAGCGCTCGCGGCGAAGCCGACCGTGGTCCCGAGCGCCCGGCCGAGAATCGCCCCAGCGGTCCGGCTGGCGCCCGTCCGGCCGACCATGGCCCCGCCCAAGCTCCGAGCCGGACCATCTCCGCGGGCGCGCCGCGCAGCCCGACCGGTCCCGGGCCGGCCGCGAGCCCCGGTCGAAGCGCCCCGCGGCCGATGCCCGCGAACCTCCGCCCGCCCCCGGCCGCCGCCCACGGCGCGCCCCCTCCGGGCCATCGGGGCCCCCCTCCTTCCGGCTCTCACGCGGCCAACACCGCGGCCGCGCACCACCAGGCGGCGGCCGCGCACCACGGCGCGCGCCCCGGCGGGCATGCCGCGGCGGCGGCGCACCACCAGGCGTGGGCACGGGCCTATCGAGGCGCCCACCCGGCGCGGTTCTGGGCCTACCGTGGCCCCGTGGTCTGGTACCCCGGGTACCCCCGCTACTGGTACCACGGCGTCTTCGTCTACGGCCCGCCGCCCTACGCGCGGCAGAGCGCGGAGGTGGTCGAGAAGGGCCCCAAGCGGGTCATCGACCGGGACGACACGTGGGCGGTCGGCGCCCGTGGCGGCACCTACGCCTCGGGCTACACCAACGGGGCCGCCTACAGCGACTTCGGCATGGGGCTCGCCGTGCGGTACCGGCCGGCGGATGCGCTCGGCCTGGAGCTGCAATGGTCGTACCACGACCAGTCCTGGGACGCGTCCACCGCGCGGATCGACCAGCCGCTGTCTGCCTCTGTGCAGTTGTTCGCGTTCCCCTGGACGCGCTTCAACCCCTACGTGCTGGCGGGCGTGACCTACACCAACCGCAACGTCCAGGACGACATCGGGCAGGCCTTCGTCGACAACGACCACCCGGTGTGGGGGCCGCACCTGGGCGTGGGCCTGGAGCTCGGCATCGGCAAGAACTGGTCGGTGAACGGGGACCTGCGCGGCATCGGCTACCTCAACGACGGCGGCGAGGACCTCATGCGCCAGGGCGCCACCCAGGCCAACCTCGGGGTCAACCGGTACTTCTAGCCCGGATTGCCGCGCCTCTCGTTCGGGGGGCGTAGCCGCCGCGAGCGCCAACGAAGAAGGCCCGACAGGACTGCTCCTGCCGGGCCTTCGTTCGTGCGCGGCCGCGCTACCCGTCGCAGTCGCCGAACAAGGCGTACTGAACCTCGATCGTGGACCCGCCGAGCGGCACGTGGTCTTCGTCGAAGTCGACCGAGTTGTCGGTGGCGTTGTACGTCCAGCCGGTGGTGCTGGGCACGCCGTCGATCTGGACGGTGACGGTCGCGGGGACCGGCCACTGGGTCAGCTCGAAGCTGGAGAGGTCGCTCGCGGAGCCCTCGGCGAGCGCCTCGAGGTGACTCGCCCAGTCTTCCGCGCAGATCGAGAGGAACAGACCGCCGGTGGCGACCGAGGCCTCGTACCAGCCGCGCCCGGGCTCGTTGCCGCCGCAGCCGGAGGGGTAGTCGCCCGCGATCGCGTGGATGATGAGGTCGTCCGGGTCGCGCTTGAGGCCCTGGTACAGCGCCGTGTAGTACGACCACGGGTTGGCCGACTGCTCGACCTCGTCGGTGACGCCGACCACCGCGAGGGTGGCATCGTCGCGGACGATGTCCTCGTTGCAGCCGCCCGAGCCCCGGTTGTCTTCGGTGGTGGCGGCCTCGATGATGGTGAAGCCGCTCTCGGTGTAGGAGCCCGCGTTCATCGAGCTGCCGAGCAGCGTGTCGAAGACCGTCTGCTGGTCGTCCGGGCTCATGGTCGCGTTGAGGACGATGTCGTCGCCGAGGGTGCAGCCGTCGTCGGTGACCACGGCGGAGACCTGGTAGTCGGCGTCCAGGGTGGCGAGGGTGGCCACGAAGACGTCGAAGTTGTCCTGCACCCGGGAGATGTCGTCCGCCATCGAGCAGGACCAGTCCACGGTGAAGATGATGTCGGTCAGGCCCTTGATGGGCTGCTCGAACAGGTCGAGGTTCTCGCCGTAGAGGTCGCCCGAAGCGGTCTGGTGGGCCTGCGCGTCGGGGCGCAGCGGGTCGTTCGAGGAGATGGTGAGGTAGCCCTCGTCATCGTACGAATCGAGGGGCTCGTAGAGCGCCGAGACCTGGGTGGAGCTGCCCGGGGGGAGCGTCCACGGCAGCGGGCCGTTCACCGTCTCGTCCACGGCCACCGTCATCTCGGTGACCGAGGCGGTGACGTAGTTGAAGCCGGAGATCACCAGGTCGGCGTTCCCGACGTTGGTGAGGGTGATCGGCGCTTCGGCGACGCAGCCGATGTAGAGCGTGCCGAAGTCGTAGTTCTCGGGGTCCACCTGGATGGCGGGCGCGATGCCCGTGGCCGTGAGAGCGACCGGAACCACCGGCTCGTCCGGGTCGTTCGAGCTGATCAGGACGTTGGTGGTCCAGTCGGCGGCGGTGTCGGGGGCGAAGGTCACCGCGAAGGTGGTCGCATCCCCAGGCGCGAGCAGCACGGAGCCGACCGCAGAGATGGTGTAGGGCATCCCGGCCGTCTCCTCGAGGGCGACGTTCGAGATCTGGAGCGAGGCGTCCCCGACGTTGGTGACGGTGACCGTCTCCGAGACCGAGGGGTCGCCCACCGCGACGTCGCCGAAGTCGATGGAGCCGGGGGAGACCTCGATGTCCGGCGCGTTCCCGGCGTCGGGATCGGTGATGTTCTTGTCGCCCGAGACGAGGCTGTTCTCTGAGCAGCCGACGAGGGCGAGGGCGACGAGAAGGGAGGTGCGCATGCCTGGAGTGCTCCGAACGGTGCTGATGATAACGCCAGTTGTCGCCGTCGTGTGACGGAGAAACACGTTTCGTGGTGGCGAGTGACTACTTGACGATCGTGCCCGGGGGCACGGGCTTGATGGGGGAGAGGAGGGCGGCCACGTCGGCGCCTCCGGCCGCGAGCAGCATCCCCTGGCTGACGATGCCGCGCAGCTTCACCGGCTTGAGGTTCGCCACCACGGTGATGGTTTTCCCGACGAGGTCCTCCGGGGCGTACGCCGCGGCGATGCCGGCCACGATGGTGCGCGGCTCGGGCTCGCCCACGTCCACCTTGAGGACGAGCAGCTTGTCTGCGTTCGGGTGACGCTCGGCCGAGAGGACCAGGCCGATGCGGAGCGCGAGCTTCGCGAAGTCGTCGTAGGTGATCTCGGCGGGGAGTGCGGGGGTCTCGGTGGCGACCGGCGCGGTGGTGACCGGCGCGGCGATGGGGGCCGCGGGCGGCGGCGGGACTTCGGTGGGCACGGGGAGCTCCAGACGGGGGAAGAGGGGGTCGCGCGCCTGCACGCGGGTGCTCGGGGGGATGCGGTCGAAGGCGGGGGAGAGGTCGGGGCCGGTCAGGCCGAGGCGGTCGAGCAGCTCGGCGGCCTTGCCGGGCATGACCGGGGTGAGGAGGGAGGCGACGATCCGGCACACCTCGGCGACGTTGTGGAGGACCACGCCGAGTCGGGCCACGTTCCCGACCTTGTTGAGGGCCCAGGGGGCCTCGGTGTCGACGTACTTGTTCCCGGCGCGGACCAGCTCCCACAGGGCGTCGAGCGCGGCGCGGTACTGGAAGGCGTCCATCCCCTCGGCGTAGCCGGCGACGGCGCGGGCGGCGGTCGCGGCCAACTCGCCGTCGGTGCCCTCGGCGGGCCCGGCGCCGGGGAGGGACCCTCCGAGCCACTTCTCGGTCATCGACAAGGAGCGGTGTGCGAGGTTGCCGAAGTCGTTGGCGAGGTCGGCGTTGTAGCGCAGGTACAGGGCTTCGTCGTTCCACTCCCCGTCCGCGCCCATCGGGCTCTCCCGCAGCAGGTAGTAGCGGAGCGCGTCGGGACCGAAGGTCGGCAGGTAGTCCTCGAGCCGGACCACGTTGCCGATCGACTTGGACATCTTGGTGCCGCGCTTGAGCCACCACCCGTGGGCGATCACCTGGCGCGGCGGCGGGATGTCGGCCGCGAGGAGCATCGAGAACCAGTAGACCGTGT
The DNA here is from genome assembly GCA_043750895.1 of Pseudomonadota bacterium. Classification (GTDB taxonomy): domain Bacteria; phylum Myxococcota_A; class UBA796; order UBA796; family SXON01; genus JAYVAS01. The sequence goes on along the minus strand of JAYVAS010000194.1, from coordinate 2,794 downwards.
GGAAGGTCAGGATGTCCTTCCCCATCATGTGGACCGCCGTCGGCCAGTGGGTCGGGAAGCGCGGGCCGTCGGGGTAGCCGAGGGTGGTCAGGTAGTTGCTGAGCGCGTCGAACCAGACGTACGTGACGTACTCGGGGTCGAACGGCAGGGGGATGCCCCACGGGAGCCGCGCTTTCGGCCGGGAGATGCAGAGGTCGCCCAGCGGCTTGCGGAGGTAGCCCAGCACTTCGTTTCGGCGACTGTCGGGCTGGATGCAGGTGGGATGCGCCTGGATCCAGTCGATCAACCGCTCCTGGTAGGCGGACATCTTGAAGAACCAGTTCTTCTCGGTGACCCACTCGACCGGGGCCCCGGTGTCGGGGCAGACGGGCGACAACTTCCCGGCCTTCAGCTCCTCGACCGTGCCCTTCGACGCCGCGGCGACCTCCTCGTCCGACCAGAACCGTTCGGCGGAGGTGGAGTACCACCCGCTGTAGTCGGCGGCGTAGAGCTCGCCCTTCTGGTGGAGCAGCGACAGGAGGTGGCTCACCACGTGGGCGTGGCGCGGCTCGGTGGTCCGCACGAAATCGTCGGGGGCGATCCCGATCGCGGCGAAGGCCTCCTTGAAGCGCAGGTGGGTGATGTCCACGTGCTCCGCGGGGGTCCGACCCAGTCGCGCGGCCGCCTGCGAGACCTTCTGCCCGTGCTCGTCGGTGCCGGTGGAGAACCACACGTCGTCCCCGCGCAGCCGGTGCCATCGCGCGGAGACGTCCGCGAGGGTGGTGGTGTAGACGTGGCCGATGTGGGGCGCGTCGTTCACATAGTAGATCGGGGTGGTGATGTAGAAGGACGCCATGGCGGCGGGTTGCTATCGCGCCGCTTGCTTTCTGACCCCCCACGCGGTAGCCGCGCGGCATGGTTCGGGCCTTCGGCTTCTGCAATGATCAGTTCGACACGGGTCACCCCGGGCGCTTGTGTCGTGGGCGGGAGCGGTGGATCGAGGGGATCCCCGACACCCCTCCGGTCCGGCTGGCGCGCGCCGTCTGCTCTGGCGCGGTGTTCTCGGACGATTCCGCGCGGGACGCCCACCGGGGCTTCGCCTACGCCGGTGTGAGCGCCGGCGGCCTCCTCGAGGCGCTCTTTCCCGGTGAGCCGGTGCTCGGCTTCTGCGAGGCCGGGGATCCCCTCGCGCTTCCCGCCGAGATGGTGCTGGAAGAGGACTGGACGCGCGCCATCAACGGTGGGGCCCGCTCGGCGGCCGCGGTCCGGTGGGTCGCACCCGTCAGCGGGACGATGGTCGACCAGTGGATTGCCGGCGAGAAGGACGGGCTCGCGTGCCCCCGGGCCGACGGCTTCCTCATCGGCGTACGGTCCATGAACGAGGTCGTCGCCGACGCGCTGTTCCGCCTGGTCGGCTACGGCGAACCGGACTCCGTGCCGGCCTGGAAGTACTGTCCGGACGGCCTCGGTCCCGCGCTCGCGGTGGCCCGCGCGGTGGTGTTGTTGCACCTCGACAAACACGGCCCGACCGTCGCCATCTACACCCGCGACCCGCTCGAGAGCGACGGCGTGTTCGACCTCGCGGCCCGCGCCGCCGGGGCCTTCCCGGTGCCGTTCGCCATCCCGCCGATGCTCGCCCGCTGGGATCGCGCGCTCTACGAGCTGCGGATGGACTGGGATGCCGAGCAGGACGGCGAGTTCCCGGTGCCCCCCGCGGACGACGCGGGCGGCCGCTGGTCGGCGCGGCGGCGCCAGTTCGAGGAGGATCGGGAGGAGCCCGGGGGCGCCGAGGCCGGGTCCGAGGAGGAGTAGCGGCCCGGTCGGCTCAGGCCCCGGAGATCAGGCAGCCGACCGGATCGTCGGAGCCGCATCCGAACCCGTCGACGACGAGGCAGGCGTATGCGTCTCCCGCGGTGCACGCGGCCTCGTAGGCGCGACGCGCGGCCTCGAGCGCTGCGCTCCAGGCGGCGTCGCGGGTCAGGGCCGGGCCATGAGCGCAGGGAGGCAACGATGGCAAACGCGCAGCGTCAGGTTGTACGAATCCGGCTTCAACTGGTCGCATCAGCCGGGACCACCGATCTCTGGCTGGATCTCTCTCCCTTCCTCTCCAGCATCGGGATCACGCGCGTTCGCGGGAAGACCATCCTCTGCGACAAGACCAACAACTTCCGGTTCAAGGTAGGCATCCAGACCTACGGCCTTGATCCGGAGTTTCCCGACGCGCCGATCGGCATCACCACCGGAACTGGGGTAGCCTACGTGTCCACCCTGGTGCGGAACTTCGTGGACTTCGACCCCACCGTGGCCGGAAACGGCGTGATCAACACGAAGCCCGGCTGCCGCCTCGGGGTGCTCTACTCCAGCACGGACGCGACGACCAGCCGGGGCGACGTGGTGGTCGAGCTCTTCGTGGACGCGTGATGCCGAGCGCCGTCTCTCACAGCGGGTTGGGTTCAGCGCCCGGCGCGGTCGCGTCGGTCAGCGCGCGGCACGGCGTGGGTACCGTGGCCACCCCGGTGGAGACGGCGCTGAACGGGTCGCTGGGCTGGGGAAGCATGGGCGGCTTCGGCCAGGGTGTTCCGGGCGGCGCAAGCCCGATCTTCGATTCCGTGGGGACCGGGGGCTTTGGGGGATCGGGCGCCGGAATCGGAGCCCTTCCATCGCCGGCTTTCGTGCGCCCGCGTGCCGGCGGGGATTGGGCCTTTGAGAGCCGGGTCGACTGGGACGCGGGGACGCAGGGGGCGTACTCGCTGAGCGTCGCGTTCAACCAGGGGCGGTGGATCGCCGAGGTCGGTTCGGATCTCTATTGGGTGTA